>JBNKOV010000452.1:0-4990 GCA_050294955.1 Holophagae bacterium | reverse complement strand
GACGCCACAGGATCCAGGCGCCACCATCGATGACCAGGGAACCTCTGGGTTTGCAGGGAACGCCCGGATCTCACCCAACATCCGCCGTTTCAACAACGCATCACATTTAACGCTTGCAGGGTATCCGCGCGTTGTTGAAATTCGGGGCTTTGGTCTGGGACGCTAACCGGACCATCGCCGCTGAACCAGCCCTCTTGGTTCTTGTAGAAAAACAAGCCGCATCCCCTGTAAACCATTTTCGCCCCTGCAATTGCGTGGCCCATATGCCGCCATTTCGGGGGATTGGCGGGCTGGCTACGAATAGCTCTGTATTGCTGCTCCCTGAACCCACCATCCAAACACCTTATTTGAAGGCGCTTGTCCAGTCTCTCAAATCTCAGGGATCGGTCCGTCGCGAAGATGAAATGGATGAGGGGATCTCGGGGATCGGGCATTTCAGGAAAGTTCCAGCAACAATAACGTTTGCTTAAGAGGCGGGTGCAGTCCCGCCTCATCCAGGCTAGCAACTCGGGGTCTTTTGCTACAAAAATCGCGCCCTTTTGTAGGGTTGTCAACTCGCTTAATAACTGGCGATCATACATTTCACTCATTTCCCAGAATCTCGCCTCCGGCTGCCAGAATCCGCGGGGAGAGAATAGCCAGGGCTGTTCCAGAATAGCGCCCTCTTCGGTTGGGGTGAATTGGCTCAGGGGTTTTGAGATTGTTGCATCACGCAAGGCCTTTGCTCTGGGGTGGGGCTTGTCCAATACCTGGATTCGAGGCAACCGCCCTGGGACATCGCCCAACATGTACAGGGGCTTCAATGGATCGGATGGATGGGCCAATCCTGCGATGGGGTGGCGAATGGAGATCAAGGACCTCAACGTCTGGTCTTTGGTGAGCGGTTCAAAGGCGGTTCTGGCAAGAATCAGTGGTCGCTGGGGTTGTCGTCGCCTCACGTCTTTCAGGAAACCGATGCTATTGGAGATGACCGGAGCCGTGGTTGCGCTGCTAAAGTCCTGAACCGGGGGAAGGCTCTGCCGCCAACTCGGGGCGTCCGAACCCACGAAACATCCCTGGAGACCGGGCAGACCCCAACGGCTTCTGGCGCTCGGGTTGAGCGGGTCCAGGTCCACTCGGGCAAATGCGTATAGAAACAAGCGCTGTTGGATGGGGTTCAAAGGTTTCAACTGGATACGTCCTCTCCCCCCATTCTACTCAATGCCCGTGAGTCCTGGCCAGGGTTTTATTTTGGGGGCTTGGACCGAAAAGGAGAGGTTGATCTGAGGCCCGTTGGGCGAAACATGGCGAATCCTTACTTTTTTGGACCGTCAAGGCCTGACTTCCATTATGATACACTGGTGAGCCGGAATGGGCGCAGGCGGGGTGTTTTGACAAAGAAGATTTTTTTGGTAACCACAGAAACCAGCGGCGACCTTCTGGCCGGTAAGATGTTGGCTGTTCTGAAGGATCGCGTGCCCGACCTGGCGGTTTCTGGCGTGGGCGGCGACCTGCTGCAAGAACAGGGCATGGAGACCATATTCCATGTTCGCGATTTCAGCGTGATGGGCCTTTTCGAGGTGCTATCCCAGTTGAAGCGGCTCAAGGGCATGTTCAATCAACTCAAAGAACGGGTTAAGACAGACCGGCCCGATTTAATTGTGCTGGTGGATGCGCCCGATTTTAATATTCGTTTCGCCAAAGCGGTGAAGGGTCTGGGCATTCCGGTTGTATATTACGTGTCGCCTCAGGTCTGGGCCTGGCGAAAGAAACGGGCGGGGAAACTGGCGAAACTGGTGGATCACATGATGGTCCTGTTCAGCTTTGAAGTGGATATCTATAAGAAATACGGCCTGCCCACAAGCTGGGTGGGTCACCCCCTGGTGGATGAGTTGAAGGACTTGGGTGAGCGAGACGCCTTTATGGCCGCCAACGGTTTGGATCCCAATTTGCCTCTGGTGGCCCTTGCCCCGGGCTCGCGCAACCAGGAGGTTCGACGCTTGCTGCCGGTGATGGCGCAGGTGGCTGAAGCCCGTCTCGACAAATACCAGTTTGTGATTCCGCTCGCTGGAACCATTGACGCGTCAGAAGCCCAATCCATGTTGGGCTGGCTGCCCGTTCCCATTCTTCAGGGAAAAATGCGCGAGGTTATGCATCATGCAGACGCCGCCGTGGTGGCCTCTGGCACGGCAACCCTAGAAACGGGGCTGCTGCGGACACCCATGATTGTGGGCTATAAATTAAAATCGCTTACCTATTATATGGCGCGGCTTTTGGTGAAGGCGCCCCATATCGCTCTTGTGAATATCATACTGGGAAAACGGGTGGTTCCGGAACTGGTCCAAGACGATTTTCAGGTCCAGAACGTGTTGCCCCTGCTGGATCAACTCCTGCGATCTGGAAAACGTCGGGCGCAGATTCTTCAGGAGTTTGATAGACTGGAGTCCATCCTGGGCGGTGGCGGGGCCGCCGTCAAAGCCGCTACTGTGATCGAGGGGTTCCTGAAATCATGAAAAAACTTTTTGCCCTGTTAACCCCCTACAAATCCATCTTCATTGTGGCGCTGTTGGCCCTTACGCTTTCGTCCTTTTTTAACGCGGCCCTCACCGGCCTGGTGACGTCTCTCATGGACGGCGTTCTCACCGAAACGCCGGTTCAAACCGAGAGCAAGGCCGATAAAATTTTTGGCTATCAGCAAAAGTTGGAGGATGTTAAGGACTGGGTCCAAGACTTGGGCATCCCCATCGATTCCCTCTCCGAAAAGGCGCAAGACCTGGATGTGGTGAACCCCCTGCCCTGGGCCATTTTGGCCTTTATTGTGTTTTCTCTCCAGGCGCTTTTCGACGTTCTGGGCACCTGTTTCATGGGTCGCATTGGACTAAAAGTTATTGTGAAGATGCGCCAGGACCTGATAGAAAAAGTGGTGTTCATGCCGCTCAGCTTCTATAAACGGTTTAGTACAGGAGAGATCCTCACACGCATCAACACCGACGTGGTGCGCATCCGCCAGGCCGTTTCGGTGAAATTGGGCGAGCTGATCAAGGAATGCTCCAATACGGCGGTCTTCCTGGTTTTGGCTTTTGTCATGGACTGGAAGCTGTCTCTCACCCTGTTCGTGCTGGTCCCCATGGTGGGCGTCCCCATCTCCATCTTCACCCGTAAGATCCGAAAATACGCTTCTAAATCTCAGGTCTCACTGGGCCACTTAACCTCCCGACTCAAAGAGGTGGTGACGGGCATTCGCATTGTGAAGGGTTTTCGCAAGGAGCGCTTTGAGTCCCAGCTTTTGGCGGGCCGCAATCAGGACTTTTTCAAGTACGCCTTAAGGGAGCTGCGCATTGTGGCTCTGACCACGCCTATCATGAGCCTGATTGGCATGGTGGTGATCCTTTCTTTTGTGTGGTACGGCGGATCCATGATTCAGCAGGGCGCCATGACGCGGGGCGATTTTTTGTTCTATCTGTTGATTGTCTACCAGCTCTACCAGCCCATTAAACGGATTGCACGGGCCAATAGCGAGATCCAACAAGCGGTTGGGGTGTTGCCCCGCATAAGGGAAATTCTGGAATGGACTTCTGAGATCGAGGATCCCGCCATTCCCCAGCGCTTCGAGTCCTGGCCGGAAATTGAGTCGATCCGTTTCGACAAGGTGGGCTTTCACTACGGCGACCCCAGCGAGCCTGTGCTGCGAGGAGTGGATCTTGAAGTGAAGAAAGGAACGGTGGTGGCTCTGGTGGGTCCATCCGGCGGCGGTAAATCTACCCTGGTGAATCTCATCCCCCGTTTTTACGATGTCACTTCGGGCGGCATATCCATCAACGGTTTGGACATACGCAAAATGGAGAAGTCCGACTTGCGCTCTCTGGTTGGCGTGGTCACCCAAGACACCATTTTATTCGACGACAGCGTGCATGAGAACATCGCCTACGGCATGGGCGACGTGTCGCGAGAGGCGGTTGTCGAGGCGGCCAAAAAGGCGCACGCCCATGGGTTTATCAGCGATTTGCCCCAGGGTTACGATACGGTTATTGGCGAGTCGGGCGGCCTGCTCTCTGGCGGTCAACGTCAACGAATTTCTATTGCGCGGGCCATTTTGGAAGACGCGCCCCTGCTCATTCTGGACGAGGCCACCTCAGCCCTGGATACGGAGTCGGAACGGGCGGTTCAGCTCGCGCTTGAGAACCTGATGAAGACCAAAACCACCTTTGTCATCGCCCATCGACTCTCGACCATTCGTCAGGCTCATGAGATACTGGTGTTGGAGATGGGCCGAATCATAGAACGAGGAACCCATGAATTCCTGCTCGCAGAGAGCGGGCTCTACCACAAACTCATTGAAATGCAGAAGGAGGGGCCTCATGCTCCATAGTATGACCGGATACGGCGAAGCCACTATCGAAAATGATCGCATACGCGTTGGATTCCGAATCAGGACCGTCAACAACAAAGGCTTGGATCTCAGCATCAAGCTGCCTTTTGACTTTATGTACCTGGAAAACGACCTGCGATCCGCCGCCCGGGAATTCTGTTTTCGCGGGCGGGTGGATGTGTATTGCGAGATAGAGATTCGAGACCCCGAGATCAAGCCGCCGACGCCTCTCAACCAGCCCAGGCTGGTGCAATTGATGGAGATGTGCAAGGAGATTAAATCTCTCTACGAAGTGGAGGGTAAACCCGACATCAACACGCTGCTGGGCATGAACGATCTCACGATTACACAACGGGTTGGATTCAGGTTGCCCGAAGAGGTGGCGGCCCAGATTTTCATTGCCTTCAGAGAAGCGTTGGGCAAACTTGCTCTCAGCCGTCAAACGGAAGCGGCGAAGCTGCATAAGGATTTTAAGAAACGGCTGCACAAGACCCGGGAAGTGGTTCACGAACTGGAGCAGGTCTCTGAAAATCGACAGGCCGAATTGCGGGAACAGATCGTGAAGCGCGTGGAGTCGCTCATGGAAGAAGCTCAGGTGGATGAGGTGCGGCTCAGTCAGGAAGTGGTCTATTATGCCGATCG
>JBNKOV010000451.1:0-5014 GCA_050294955.1 Holophagae bacterium | reverse complement strand
TCCTGATCCAGACTTCCGAACAGGTAACGATCCGCATCCCCAAATGAGGTTCCTCTCACATACTGCATCTCAGGCTGATTGTGAGAAACTGAGGGGGACAAGCTCAGAGTGAGTGCGTTGGTGGCCTTAAAGGTGACATCCAGCCAGAAATTGCTGTTGTCGCCGCTGCCGGAATCGCCAAACACCAGGGAACCGCCCACGCCCACTTGCAGCTTGGGTCGAGGATCGCTGTTCAAACTGAAGTTCAGGTCCCAGTTTCCGGGCCACTTCGAAGCTGGCCCGCCCCGAAGTTCGGTGTTTGATGTGTATTCCCAGGTTCGGGTTAATCCGATATTGGCGGAGTACCGGTTGCGAAATTCGGCCCATCCGTTGACATTGGCCCTTGCCCCAAGGAAGTTGCCGGATGTGTCCCAATCCAGCCACTCATTGCCGTTCAGGCTCAGATTATTGAATATGCTGAAGGGCTGGCGTTTTCGGTAACCCACCCAGGTGAACTGGTTAATCTGGTCTGCGTTGCGCATAAAACCCAAATCATTGATTTCAAAGCCCGGCGTCCGCCAGGCGACTCCCGTTTGATACATCAGATCGTGATTGTTGGTGCGGGTGAATCGCACCGAACCGGCGGTTCCGCCAAGGCTGGTTCGGTTGGGATCAAAATCCGCACTATCATTGTCTGGCCTTTGGAAGTAGCGGGCCGATGATCGCTGAACCCGCTGAAGCGCCTGCTCGCTGCCTCGGAGATTGCTGCCCAGCACATTGGCCTCCAGACGATAGTCCCGATCTTTAAAATAGGAACTGAAATCAAGACCGCCTGCATAGGCTTCCTCTACCATAAAATCCAGATGAGGATCGTCAATATCGCGATTTACGGCTGTCACCATGCCGCCAATCTGCACGTCTCCATTGCGAAAATCCTTTTCAAGGCGACCTGCAAAATAGTTGGTGAGCGGCTCAACCACCTGTCTGTCCTCGTGACCATCCAGAGAAACACCAGCGTCCTCTTCGGCGGTGACACTTTCTAGAATGCCAATGGACAAACCATTGCGTGTTTTTCCTGAAAGCTTGAACGCGCCAAGGATGCTGGTCCGCTTGGGCGCGTCCACATAGTCGCCCCTCGGAAAGTAGCCGGGGCGACGACCAATCCTGCGAGAGTACAACAAACGGTCCGAGGTGAACGGACCGCCAGTGGCGGCGGGGGCCACTCTAAAATCCAGAATATCACTGCCTTCAATGAAAAAGGGTCGTTTTTCGCTGAAGAACGTCTCGAAGGAAGTCAGATTCACCTCTGAAGGATCCGCCTCTACTTGACCGAAATCCGGATTGATGGTGAAATCCAGGGTCAGGTTGTTGGTGACACCCACCTTCCCATCCATTCCTCCATCGAAAATGGTCTCGCTTCCATCTGTGAAAGGATTGTCTGGCTGCACTTCCCGGCGGTCAATGCCGCCCACAACATAGGGCAACAGTTCAATGTTCCGTTTGGTTTTCAGGTTATCCAAACCTTTGAGTTCTCCGAATTGGCTAACCCACCCCTGACTCTCCTTGGGAATCAATTGCCAGGTGGAGCGCTCCTCCAATCGGTAGATCCTGCGCTGAACCTGCAAGCCCCAGGTTTGGGAAGCCTCTGGGCTGAAGCGTAATTGGCTCAGGGGGATCATCATTTCCGCAGTCCAACCGTCCTCACCCACTTCAGCCTCGCCCTTCCAAATGGGGTTCCAGTTGGAGTTCCAGTTGTTTCCGTCCGATGAAATAAACTCGTCTCCACGAGTTCCGGACAAGCTCAGGGTAAAGGAGTAAGCTGTTCTCCGGTCGTGGTAACTATCGATGTTCACCTCAATCCAGTCACCGGGAAAATGGTCCCTGCGCGTTAAGAGGCTGGTGGTTTCATCGGGATTATCCTGCATATGAAAGGCAAAATAAAGGGCCTTGTCGTCGTAGATTACTTTAAATTGAGTCTTCCATGAAGGCGGTTTGTTCTGATCGGGATTGTGTTGCACAAAATCCCCTTCCCAGGGAACCTGATCCCAAATCGCTTCATCGGGTCGGCCATCAATGACAGGAGCCTCTCCCGCCAACCGCTGTGTTTGGTAACTTCTTTTTTCAACCGCGCCGTTTTTATTCACATCATCTTGGGCCTTGGCAACTTGTATAATAAAAATAGAAACAAGAAGACCCCATTGCATCTTCAGATACATCCATTCCCCCTACGAATTTGGCGTCAATTCTAATTAACGGCCCTGAACGAAAAAGGTTCGATGGGAATGAAGATTTAGGAAAATTCGCATGTCCTTTTAATGAAACCCTTACGATTAAATAGCCTGGCGAATTGAAGAGGGGCGCGGAATAAGCCTGAACAAGAAAGACAAAAAGGCCCCGGCGGATGGCATCGCCGGGGCGAATTGGCTTACAGCGGACTATTGAAACCAGTTATTGTGGGAGCTGATGAGATTCTCATGAGCGCTGTCGAAGTAATCAATGGAATAGGCGTAGGTGTAGTTCATCAAACAAACCACCGGATCGAAATCGTGGGAGCAGCCAAAGTTGTGACCCACTTCATGACGCAGCGCGTAGGCGGTCCAGGTCGATCCCTGGTCAACGCAAACGGACACGCCCGTTCCGGGATTGCTGTTGTAAACATAGGCGATGCCGCCCGCTTCGAAATTGGGATCGGCAGTGAAACCCATTACCAGGCCATTGCCCACAAAGTTCGAATCTCCAGAGAGATCGGAAAGCAGTTGGGAGGCGCTACGGCCATCGGAAGTCCATTCGTAATATCCCTGAATCACCCAATTGATGTTCTGGTCGCGGCTATAGGCGTTGTCGGCCTTTTCGATAATGCCGCCTACTTTTTTGGTCCAGTTGCCGTTGGCTGCACGATACTCTTCATCGGCAAAGGCGTATACATTGATGGTAATTTGACCGCCGCCGCCCGGCTTGGCCCGTGAAACGTCCATCTCATCGGTTTCTAGAACATAGTCGGGATGGTCCGGCCTGTCGGAAGGCAGATCGGGAAGAATGGGCATTCTGGGCTCCACAACAACCGTGACGTCGTTGCCCTGGGGATCGAAGGTTCTATATGAGTAGGAACCGTCCTCGTGACGATCCACTTCACCGGCATAGCGGTCGCCGTCCTGAGCAAAAACACCTGGCCCGGCCAGCAGAAAACATGTGAACAAAGTATAAATCACGTTCTTCATCAGTACTCCTCCAATTTGTTGTTCCGCAAGTTGAAGATACAGGCTACAGAAGGCACAAGCAGTTGATTGCCAGAGCGTTCAATACACGCTCAGCCAGTCGCTCGCCCTCATTCAAAAGGTAAAGATCTAATCAACAACTTACTGACCACAACCTTAAACAATGGCAAAGGGCTTGTCAACGGGGAACTTTCCCCGCAACGCCAGGCTGACAGGGGAACTTTCCCCGAAACAGGCGCGTTTTGAAAAAATCCCTATGGGGAAGGCTGAGCAGGATTGGAGAACCAACCGAAAATATTTATTTTTTTTCTCCATTTTTCTCCAAGCGCCCAAATTGGCGAGGGCCGTTTTGGCTTTATGACTAGGAAAACAACCGTTAAAGCTTGCGCGCCAGGGCCGGACCCGAGAAAACAGGTTGCGTGAAACCGGTTTTTCGTGCATGGATTCCGAAAAAAAACATTTTATTTCTCTACATATTGTGCTATTTAGTGGTATAAGTACAAGATGACGTGGTAGAATGCTTTTATTAAGTTCGGACATCACGGGGTACATTGGCACGGAAAAGTAAGGGAACGGACAGAGGAGATGAGATGATTCAATTTGGCGACGAGGAATCCACCTTGAATCTTCAATTTGAAGAAATGGTAGAACACTCACCGGGCGCCAACATCAAGGTGCTGGGCGTAGGCGGAGCTGGCGGCAATGCCGTTAACAGAATGATTGAGGCGGGCATTTCCGGGGTCGATTTTATCGTCGCCAACACCGATGCGCAAGCCCTGCGAAACTCCAGAGCTCCGGTTAAGATCCATATCGGAAGCAAGGTGACCAAGGGATTGGGCGCAGGCGCCAAGCCTGAAATTGGAAGAGAAGCCGCTCTGGAAGACACCACGGCCATTTTGGAACATATGGAAGGGGCGGACATGGTGTTCGTCACCGCTGGTCTTGGAGGCGGCACTGGAACAGGCGCCGCGCCGATCATTGCATCTCTTGCCAGTGAACTGGGCGCTTTGGTTGTGGCGGTGGTCACAACCCCATTTACATTTGAAGGCCCCCGCCGTCGAAGAAACGCGGAAAGCGGATTGCGTGAGCTGAAAGGAAGCGTAGACACCGTCATCACCATCTCCAACGACAAATTGCTGACAACGGTTCCCGACAAGACCCCTTTCACCGAAGCGTTTAGAATTGCGGATGATGTGCTTCGCCAGGCCGTTCAGGGCATCAGCGACCTGATTAACGTGCCCGGCATCATCAACCTTGACTTTGCAGACGTGCAAACCATTATGGAAGGCATGGGCGTGGCGCTCATGGGAAGCGGCACCGCATCTGGCGAGAACCGCGCCGTGGAAGCGGCCCAGATGGCGATTTCCTCGCCACTGTTGGAAGAAGCAAGCATTACCGGCGCCAAAGGCGTACTGCTCAATATCGTGGGTGGCCCAGATCTGACCATGAACGAAATCAACGAAGCCGCCACGCTGATTCACGAAGCGTGCGATTCGGACGCCGAGATTATCTTCGGCGCGGTAACGGACGAACAACAGACGGGCAGCGTCACGGTCACCGTGATTGCCACAGGTTTCTCCACCCCCAGCCGCGAGCTGGCTGAAGAGGAATACAGCGGAAATGTAGAATACTTTCCGGACCGTCGTCCCGAGAGATCGGAACGCAGACCGGCCCCGCGAGTGAGCCGAACCGAGCGCGAACGTACAGATCGCATTGACTCACGCCGCCAGGAGAGCCGCCATTCGGATCACCGATCTCCCAACCGGAGCGCTGAACCGATGGATCGCCGAATTGAAAGAAGCGAACCCTCTCAACAACAC
>JBNKOV010000450.1:0-5014 GCA_050294955.1 Holophagae bacterium | reverse complement strand
CAATCGGAGTTTTCGGTTCAGACCATGGTCGCGCCTGTGGCTGAGTCCCTGGTTTTTATGGTGTTCCTCATGGGCATCTCCTTTAGGGACGTTGATGACAAGGGTCCCGAAGCGCGCATGAACCGGCAGTTTGCCATGGCGGAAAGCTACTTTGAAAAAGAGCAGCGTGAAGAAGGCAAAAGCGTTCTTGTAAAATTACTGGCCAATCAACCCAGCATAAGTCAGGTGAAGCGCGCGGGTGAGCTTGCCTGGAAGAACCACGAAGGCGAGCTGGCCCAACAAGCCTATAATCAGGTGCTTCGAGACGCCATCAACGGTCAGGATCTGGTGACCATCATCAAAACCATTGAGGATATGGCCTATAAGGACCTCTCCGTTCCCGGTTCTTCTCTCAACACCGCCATGATGGCCGCCATGAAGAAGAACATGCTCGCCGATGTTCGAAATCTTCTGCCTTATTATCGCTCGCATATTGAGATTGCGCCAGCGGAGGTTATCCAGATTCACGAGGATCTGGTGGCCAAGATCACCGCCCAGAGCCACCCCAACAAGGAATTTCTTTACGAATGCCAGGCCTGGCTGGAGACCAACGCCCCGGAATCAGAGGCCATCCTCAAGGCCGTAACCTTTTTTGAGGTTCAGGCTCGCGCTTCCGAATCCTTTTCCGCTGTGACATCCATGCATCTCATTCATAAACACGTAGATATTAAGCTCTTGGAAATTACCAACAACTACATATCCCTGAAACTCCAAGGCCAGGAAAAGGTGCAAAATGTCCCCTGGACAGCGGTCGAAGGCATCTTTGGCTGTCATGTCACTCGGGGTGATCGGGGCTATCGGGGCAGTGTCTTTCTAAAATTCAAACGAAAAATTTTTTCCTGTAACTTCACTCGGCAAAGTATTATGGTAAAAGACCGCTTCGGTCAGCCCGTTGGGTTTGAGGCGGTTTGGGAGGCCTTTAAGGCGCATAGGCCTGAAGATATTCCTTTTATTGACCTCAATGAATTTGAAGATTTGGATGATGTTTCCAATTATCCCAGGCTTGCTCAGGAATTCATTGATCGATAGTGACACCTGGCCGGAGGTTTTTGGATGAAAATGATATTTACTACCCTGGTTTTTCTGATCGCCGGCATGTGTGCGGCTTCAGAGCCAACCCTTGTCTATCTTGTGCGCCATGCCGAAAAGGTAGACGACTCCAGGGACGCGGATTTGTCGCCTAAAGGCCTTGAAAGAGCCAACGCCCTGAAATCGTTCTTCGAAAAGATACAAATTGACGCCGTTTACGCTTCTCAGTATATTCGAACTCAGAAAACCGTGAAGCCCGTGGCGGACGCTCGTGGTCTTGCGGTGAACGTCGTGGACGCAGGAAAGCCCAATGAGTTGGTTTCAAAGGTTATGGCCAGTGAAGGCAAGACCATTCTCATTGCAGGCCACTCCAATACCACGCCCAAATTAATCGAACTTTTGGGCGGGCCTGTTGTGGAAATTCCCGACGACGTTTATCAGAACCTGTTCCTGCTCATACTGCAAGACGGGCACTGTGTTTTTCAGCAGTTTCAATTCCAACCCTGAGGATCATTTTGATTGAACGCATTCTTAAATACCTGCTTCTAATCGTTCTAGCAGGACACGTCCTGTTCTTGGGCCTCTATATCCGGAACGCCTGGAAAGAGGTCTACCTGCAACGGGACATCCCTCAGGCCGCCCGGTCCTTTTCCATTCCCCAGGGCGCTACTCTGAAAGATGTTTTGGAGCGGTTGGAAAAATTGGAGCTGGCGCCGGCGCCCCTTTATGTTCGCCTGGTCCTGGCCTGGGAAGGCAAGCGTCTGGTGGTCAAAAAAGGCCACTATATGTTGCCTGAGCGGGCCTCCACATGGGACATTCTCGATCTTTTCGAGCAGGGGAAGGTAGAGCTTCACAAGGTCACCATTCCCGAAGGTTTGGATAAATGGCAGGCCGCTGAACTTCTGGGTGAACACCGCTGGGGAGATAAGGACGCCTTTATGGCCCTTGTGAATCGCGGCGAGTTGATCCACGAAATTGATCCCGACGCCCTCGATCTTGAAGGCTACCTCTACCCTGAAACCTATTTCTTTCCAAAGGATGCGACACCTGAAGAGATTGTAAAAAGCATGGTGCGCCAATTTATCGAAGAGACCGAAGCGCTGCGTCTCGAACTGGGGGAGCGGGGGCTCACTGTTCGGGAATGGGTTGCCTTGGGATCTCTCATTGAACGAGAGACTTCCGTCCCCGAAGAGCGACCGGTGATCTCCGGCGTTTTTGAAAATCGACTTCAGCGAGGCATGTTGCTGCAATGCGACCCAACCATCATCTATAGTTTGAAACGGGAAAACCAGTATAAGGGCAAGATCTACAAAAGCCAAATTCTCTATGATAGCCCCTACAACACCTATGTCTATAAAGGTTTACCTCCTGGTCCCATCGCCAGCCCCGGGTTGTCGTCTCTGGAGGCGGCTCTCAAACCCCAGGAAACGCCCTATTACTATTTTGTGGCGCGAAACGATGGCACCCATCAATTCAGCAAAACCTTGAGAGAGCACAATCGAGCCGTATCCAAATTCAGGCGGGGACGGTGACATGGCCGCCGAACAGATGATTGCCGTTCGGGTTAGCCGACGTCTCATCAATTGGCTGACATCGATCATGCCTGCCATGGAAGGCCTGTTTCTAATTACTGTGTTGGACGGAAAAGCCGGGCGCGTGGTCTTCCGATTTCACCAGAGCACCGCCCAGGACGTAAACGCCTTTGTCGATTGGATGATTCAACATTTTGGGCCTGAAGTTCAGCGTGAGCCGGAAGACGCCGGTTAAGGCCATGCATCCATGACATTGGCTCCAGGCGCTCCTGGTCTTGCAGAGCGGTCCTCATTTTGGGATAATGGTGCTCATTTTGAAGACCAACAGGTCTTTTTGTCCGTATAAACCTTTGTGCTCGATGCTTGAAACGCGCCAACGGTTGGCGTTCCCCAAACTGAAAACGAAGGATTTCTGAATTTCATGGATAAACAAAAGCTGCTTACCTTGTACCTTCGCCTGGGCGGCGCCGTGATGCTTCTTGCCGCGGGAGCCATTTTTCTGCCAACCACTTGGATGAACCTGGCCCATGAAAAACTGGGGTTGGGGCCTTTCCCCGATTCCCCCATTACTCAATATCTTACCCGAACCATTTCATGCCTTTACGCCATGCGCGGCGGGTTGTTTCTGGTTTTGGCTCAGGACGTGGTTCGCTATCGACCGGTCATCCAATTTCTGGCAGTGGGCAATCTGGCCCTTTCCCTCTTCTTCTTCGGCATCGATTACCTGGCCGGTCTTCCCATTTACTGGGTGCTGGCGGAGGGACCCATGATTGCCTGCATTGGAGCTATTCTGTTTTATCTCAATCGAGGTTCTGCTGCTTCTTAACGTGGCGCTGGGTGTCTTCCTTCAAGTTGGCCAGGGTTTGCTCAGACATATTCATGAAATTGACCTCGGTCAAAACGCCCACCAGTTGGTTCTCGTCCACCACGGGCAAACACCCCACTTTGTGTTGCCTCATCAGGGAAAGCGCATCCACTGAAAGGGTTAAGGGCTGAACCACATGGGGATCGCGGATCATGATCTCCTCCACCCGGTTGTCGGTGTCGGGCAGGCCGCTGCTGTAAAAACCAAGAATGGCCGACGCGGTAATCAGGCCAACCAGACGGCCTTCTTCATTTTCTACAGGAACATAGCGGAGATGCTTCCACTTCATGACATTGGCGGCGAAATGGATGAGGTCGTCCTCCTGAACCGTGAAAAAATCGGTGGTCATGATCTGTTCCACCTTGTAGTGGCGATTGATCCACTTGCCCGCTTCCCGAATGGTTCCCACGTTCCAGCGGTGAACCGGTCTGTTCTTCTTCTGACGTTTCACCATGCCGGCGGTAATGGCCACCGAAGCCTCATAGACCGCGTTGTCTTCACGAAGTTCGGTGAAGGACTTCAACATCCAGGAAGCGCCCGTCTTGCGCGTCGTCACCCGCTCCTCGATAATCTTCAAGCAGCGGTTCGCGTCCTTTTTGGAAACGCCTGCCTTCTCAAGACCTGAATGGGCAATGGGAAGCAATTCTTCTAGGATGAGATCGCTGGAGGTTCTCACCTCATCGCCCCAACGAAATTGCGCTTCAAGGCCGGAACGGGCCGCCCGGATAAAGTTTAACTTCACATCCGAGAAATCCATGGTGTTGGCAATATCGCCATATTTTGAGGGGATGCCATTCATAAGCCCCAACCAGAAGGCGGCATTGGCCGTTTCATCGACAATGGTGGGGCCTGCAGGCAGGATTCGGTTCTCAATTCGAAGATGCGGCTTTCCATGAGTGATGCCATAACACGCCCGGTTCCAGCGATAAACAGTGCCATTGTGAATTTGAAGCGCCTTGAGTTTGGGAATCTCGCCACGGGCTAGGGTCGTTAAAGACTCCTCCTCGATCTCTGTGGCCATCAGAACGCGGTAATTTACCAGATCCTCCAGGAACAACTCGGTGATGTCTTTGTTCACCCATCGGTCCCCGAAGGTAATGCGAGAACTCTTGTCCCTGAAATCGAATGAGGACCTGCGCGTGTCCACGGATTGCTGGAACAGCGCAATTCTGGTTTCCTGCCACAGCCGTTTCCCCAACAGCATGGGCGAGTTAACCGCCGCCGCAAGCACGGGCGCGGAAATGGCTTGCGCCCAGTTGTAGGTGTTGACGATGGTTTCCGGATCTGCCTGGAAATGAACCTGAAAACTGGTGTTGCAACCCTCGAACATGATGGTGTCCAGCTTGGTGATCAGCTCGTCTTTGCCCTCTATTCGAAACTCATAAGGCCCGCCGCGCAATGAGTTCAGCACATCGTTGAGCAGGTGGTAGCGCGGCAGGGGCGTTAAGTTGTTGAGACGAAGGTCTTCACGACGAATCGTGGGCAGGATGCCCGCCAGCACCGTGGTCGCGTCCCAGGTCTTCAGCGCATCGTCCAATTCCTGGAGGTA
>JBNKOV010000449.1:0-5016 GCA_050294955.1 Holophagae bacterium | reverse complement strand
AAGATAGGAAACCCATATACGAACGGGTGTTGCGAGACGCCTTGCGTTCGGGCAAACCCCTCAAGGGTTTAGACCTGATAAAGCGCGGCATTGATGCCCTTGCAGGAACCAGGGGATATCGCGTAGAAATTATGAAACCGGGTTATTCCTTGAAGACAGACTATTTCCCTGTGATGGATGTGAAGGGATGGAGCGATGGCGAAAAAATTACTTCCGTTATCCTGCTCTATTGCACCATGGTCCAGCTCAGGGCTATGAGCACTGGGGGGCGTGTGGATCCCGACGAACGGCGAACCCTTTCCAATGGCATGCTGTTCTTGGACAACCCATTCGGAGAGGCCAACAGTCTGACATTTGTCAACATGCAGTTGACTATGGCGCGCGCGCTCAATATTCAGTTGGTCTACACCGCCAGCGGCTCTCACAAACATCTCATGGCCCGTTTCCCAAGAGTGGTTCGCCTCAGTCAGGAACTGGGTAAAGAGAAGACCTTCGTGAAGGCCGCCGATGTGGGCCACGAAGTGCGTTCTAGCGTTAATGTTACCGCCGCCCATTTTGGCAGAAGAAGGGCTGTGGGGTAATTTCCTCCTATTTTTAGACTCCTAATGAGACCTTTGCCTTTTTTCTGCTTGATGGAATAGGAGCAAGGGTCTACATTGTCGTTAATAGTAGGAGTTCGGTTTTATGGAGGGTTTATGAAGCGTCTTCTCTTAATAGGTTCTGCAGCAGTTGCGGCGGCTACTGCTTTAATCTGGTCTCCCTGGCAGGTTGAAAAAAGCAAGGCGGACCCGATTCAGGCCACCGCTCGATTTCATAACGCCGAAGAGCGTCTAAAGTACGAGTTGATGTTGCATGCGGACCCTGCTACAGGAAGGATACCCAACAATATCAGAGCCAGAGAGAAGGCGTTTGCGGAAAACCAACCTCGCCGCAAGGCCGGCGAAACCTTCCAGTTCACACCAAGGGGACCGGGCAATCTGGGCGGACGAACTCGCGCTATCGCCTACGATATGACCGACCCTAGCGGCAACACTATTTTGGCTGGCGGCGTCACTTCTGGCGTGTTTCGCACCACCAACGGCGGTTTCTCTTGGACCAAAGTGTCCAGCAACGACGCCATCCATAGCGTGACCAGCATCGTTCAAGACCCAACTTCCCCTGATATCTGGTATTACGGAACGGGAGAGGTGTTTTCGGGATCGCTGCGCTGGGGAGACGGCATCTGGAAATCAACCGATGGCGGTTTGACCTGGAATCAATTGGCCTCTACCATTTCACCGGAACGGGAGACTATAGATAATTCTTTTGATCTCGTTCATCGGCTTGTGGTGAATCCTGCAAACGGTCATCTCTATGCGGCAGTTCATCGCAAGTTATTTCGATCCATAGATGGCGGCGACAGCTTCCAAGCCGTGCTGGCCACTGAAACGCCTTCCCTCACCAGCGTAGGCATAATTGATGTGGTTATCCCGTCTGACGGGTCCGAAATATTAGCGGCCTTTCACGGCTCCATTACCGACAATATGGATGGACTCTGGCGCTCTTCCACAGGAGACCCCAATAGTTGGACCTCTTTGACCCAAGGCCAGACTGGCTGGCCAGCAAATGGCGAATACGGTCGGATGGTGATGGCCCTTGCGCCTTCATCGGAAAACCTCCTCTATGTGTTGTACGACAACCTACATGTAAACGATTGCGAAGCAGGTACAGAAGAAAAACCTGAAGCGGATCTCTGGTTGTATGATCGATCGGAAAATACCTGGGAAAACCTGAGCCAGAACCTGCCAAATGAGGATGGATGCAGAACGGGCAACGATCCCATGGCTATTCAGGGCGGCTACGATCTGGCCATTGCGGTCTCGCCGCTTGACCCTAATATGGTGTTTGTTGGCGGCACGAATCTCTACCGCTCAACCACCGGTTTCACCAATACACTGGGGACGAAACGGATTGGCGGTTATGAAAGCGCCTTCTCCTACAGTTTGTACGACAACCACCACCCAGACATTCATTATTTAACCTTTGACATTGGAGACCCGCGATATCTGGTTTGCGCCAGCGACGGCGGTTTGCACCGCGCCTTCGCCAGCGACACCTTCCCCAATTGGACCAGCTTGAACAATAATTATGTCACCTACCAGTACTACCATGTAGCCGCTGGACCCACGCCAGGGGATTCCCGGATCCTGGGCGGCGCTCAGGATAATGGCACCTCCTACAACGGAGGTGGAACCGATCATTCCATGGTGTTGGGCGGCGATGGCGTGTCTGTAGGCATTGGCAATAATGAAATTGTCGATGGTCAGGTGGCTGGGCTCTACTATCTGGGATTCCAGTCTGGCGGTATTTATCGATTAAATACCGAGACCCAATGGGATGATATTAAACCCCAAGACAGTGGCGATGGTCGATTTGTCACCCTATTTCAATTGGATCAGGATAATACAGATCTGCTCTATTATGCTGAGGACAACAAGCTCTACCGCACGGCAAACGCAGTGGGTGTTTTGCCCGACACCTGGGAGGAAATGACTGGCGTAGCAAACGTCATAACCGAGACATCCCTCTCCAACAACCCTCAAATTCAAGCGATTACCTTGACGCGAGGACCCTATAGCGCTTCAAGCAGAATGTATCTTGGCGACACGGCAGGACGCGTCTTTAAGCTGGAGAACCCTCGCGATGCAAACGCATTGAGCCAACCGGTGGAAATAACCCCGGCTGGAGCCTTGCCCGGACCCAACGCGGTGGCGCCCTCCGTTGTGGCTGGAATTAGCATAGACGCTTTTGATCATGATGTGGCCATGGTGGTTTACTCCAATTACAATGTCCCTGGGATTTTCATTACCGAGGACGGCGGGTCTTCCTGGACTAATGTGGATGGCAACCTGAACCTGAGCGCCAAAAGAACGGCAGCAATTGTGAACTTGGACGGTCGTCCCCAATACTTTGTGGGAACCACCTTTGGCCTCTGGCATACCGACAGCCTGAATGGCTCTGAAACTATCTGGGAACGGGTGGGCGTGTCCACAATTGGCGGCGCGCTTGTTTCGGATTTGGAATACCGTCATTCCGACCACCAGCTATTGGTTGGCACATATGGCAACGGTGTTTTTACGGTCAATTTAGACCAGACAGTGACGTCCAAACTGGATCGCCGCTATCATCTCGCGGAGATTCAAACCGGCGGCGGCGCGGAAACCTATGTTGGCGTATTGAACAGCGGGGATGTGCCGAGACGAGTCGATATTTATGGGTACGGCGCGAATGGTGAAACCCTTGGCAGGTCCACGCTTTTGAACCGATTGTCACAAGGCGGCCTGGCCAGGTTCGATGTCAAAGACGCATTTCCAAGCACGGCCTCGCAGCTTGCCTGGATTCAAATAGGCAGTGATGGAGACCTGTCGGTTTACGCCGAACTAATGACCGCTGAAACCCGCTCAGCATACAAGGCTTCTGTTCTGGAAGGCGAAGTTTTGCTGCCCCATATCGCCAAGGATACGGGCAGTTTTGAAACCGTGCTCAGCGCCGTCAATGGAACCGAGGGCGCTACGGCTTGTTCGCTAACCGAGAAACCGGCGGAAACCGTCTATCCCTTCGAAGAAACCGATACGCCGTTTGGTCGAACAAGCAGGCCCATCACGGATTTTCTTGGTGACGACCTACGGGGCGGACCAGATCTTTGGGGAACCGTAGGCTGTCCATCCAATGGCGTCGCCGCAATGGAGTTTTTTACAAGACTGCCAGATCGGACGCAACAGGCTGCTCTGGGTTTGGACGGGCAACGGGGACAGACGCTTAATTTTCTTCACGTGGCGACCAATACAGGGTTATTCTGGACCGGCATGCTCTACATCAATGTGGGAGACGCCGCCACCACCGCAACGGAGACCTTCTACGGGGCCGACGGCAACGTGATTTCCACCAGACAGACCCTCGTTGAATCGGGCGGGAAAGAAACGATGCTGTTCGATTTTGAGAACCAGGAAAGGGTTCCGCCCGGCACAGCCTGGGTTCAGGTGACTGCTGATCAGGATCTCATTGGATATGAGTTGTTTGGGACGCCCAGAATTTCCAACAACGACACCTTTACCGGGCTTCAGGGGAATTATGGCGGTGGAACCGTTCTCAACTATCCCCACGTCATTTCCAACGACAACATGTTCACCGGGCTTGTGGCCTTAAACCTGGGCGATGCATCAGCCGATGTGGTCTTTACCGCGTACAATTCGGATGGCGCCGTTCTGGAGTCCACTACGGCGCAAACGGTGGGGCGGAAGACCAAGTTGGTTCAACTGGCCAGCGACTTGTTCTCTGCAGAAACCTTGTCCCAGGCGGCCTGGGTTCGGGCTTCGGCTACGGGGTCGCAGTGGGCGGGATTCCTATTATGGGGCGACCAGGTGGGTGAACGCCATTACATGTCTGGCATGAATGCCGATATTTCCAATTAGTTGGATTAAAATGATCCATCAAACCGCTGTTTCTCGTTTAACATGAGAAGTTGTGAGGTGGGGCGATGGCGTTGTTTAAATTTGCAAGGTATGTGAAAGGTTCCTACGGTGGTTTGTCGCCAGCGGTCTGGTTCTTTTCGTTGATTACCCTGGTGAACCGGGCAGGCACCATGGTTTTGCCTTTTCTCACCCTCTACGTGAATCGTGACTTGGGCTATTCCGTTGCGTTTGCCGGTCTTGCTCTGGGTTTGTATGGCGGCGGAGCCATCGTTGGCTCCTGGCTGGGCGGTTGGTTGGCCGATCGAATTGGGTTTTTGCGCACCATCCTTTTCAGCTTTGCCGGATCTGGTCTGGGGTTTTTGATTTTGGAGCACTTGCGCTCCAAGCCGGAGCTTCTGATCAGTTTATTCGTTATGGGCGTTATTGGCGAATCCTATCGTCCTGCGGCCTCTACCGCCATCGCTTTGTTCTGTAAACCTGAAAACCGGGCCAGGGCCTATGCCTTGCAACGACTGGCCATCAATTTGGGCATGGCCCTGGGGCCGGCCATTGGCGGCATACTGGC
>JBNKOV010000448.1:0-5020 GCA_050294955.1 Holophagae bacterium | reverse complement strand
ACTTTTTCAAAAAACTCGCCTTCCCGGTACTTTGCCTTGTGGATTTTAATCCCCAGGATAGAGAGCTGATCAAAAGCCTCGAGGGTTCTTCTGCTGGGATTCAAGAAATAGTTTTTCCAGGCCTCCCAGAACCCTTTGGGAATTTCATATTTATAGGGTTCCGGCAGATCCCCTTCAGTGACCGCCTTGTTATGCTCCTCCATGATGGCTTCCGCTTCTTCTTTGCTGATTTTCAATTGGACCGCGGGTTGGTTTCCATTTGAGGCATCCACATGGTTGGTCGCAGTAGTCTCTGGAGTTTTCCTCTGAAGGTTCTGATCCTGGCCGCCATCGGATCGCGGCTCCTGCGACGGATATGCGGGGCTTGTGTTCAGGAGGGAAGCGTCGGTCTGATGCTGAGTATGAGGTCCTGATGCGTTTGGGATTGCGGACAGCACTCTTTGTAGAGGAACACCGCCTTGATCTAGCATGGGTTGAGCAGTTTGCATTTGGGATTCTTTGGGGGTATTAGCCCTACTCCCGTTTTCAAGGAAAGACCTGGAAATTTTGTTGATTTTTGGCGGCGGATCGGGCCGATTTGTTTTAAGTTTTTTCAACGGAAGGCATCCAGATTTATAGTTTTCAGCATCGGAAAACGATTTGTTGCAAGGATTATAGCACGGATTCCAGCTCCTATTCGACTTGTCCTCTACAGCTCAGCATTTCTCATACAAAAGAAGCTAGAATCTCGAGGTCCGTCTGAAGGGCGTCACAGACAAGGCGAAGACGATCGCCTTCATTTACAGGTCCCACCCCGGCAGGAGTCCCGGTGTAGATAAGATCGCCCTCCATAAGAGGCATGGTTGTGTTTAGATATGTCAGGATAGTATGGAAATCGTAGATCATCTTTCCACTGTCGCCGTCCTGAGCCAGGTTTCCATTCACATAGAGCTGAAACAAAAAGGGTTCGGTGAGGTGAAAGTCTGTGGTCAAGGGACCTAGAAAACAGGCGTCACGGAAGTTTTTAGCAGGATGCCAGGGAAGGCCCTTCTCCTTTTGACGAGTTTGACAATCCCGAGCTGTAAAATCAAGACCCAAGGCCATGTGGCTCACCTTGAAAGATTTCGGTTTAGCGCCACACTCATAATGACGCCCAATGCGCAAAACCAGCTCCAGCTCATAATGAACAGGCGCCATGCTCTTGGGAAAATGCAGTAAGTTAGCGCTGGTCAAACAGGCCGGAACTTTGGAGAAGACCACTGGTTCAGCCGGGCGCTCATTTCCCAATTCCTCAATATGCGCCGCATAATTTCTTCCAACTGCGTGAATATTTCGAACCATATTAATTAAACCGTCGTTCATGGACAGCCCCCATGCTTTTTAAAATACGGCCCAATAGGGCGCTTGATTGCGCCCATCTTATCACAGCAAACCCGGGCAGAAAATTGGGAATTCGTAAAGAGTTGGATGGAACGCTGTTTGTCTCCTCAGAACCCCAGCGAGAGCCATGTACCTGTCGTTCCCTGAAAACCCAATAGGGGGATTACGCACCAATATAAGCAGATAACGAAGAATTGATCAGGTGTGTAATGTGGGCGATTTCCAAAAAGTTTACACAGTGGGTTTTGTTTGATACAATCGATCTGGTTTCTGGTCTTTCCCTAAATACAATAATGAAGCGTCCCATTGTCATCGGGTCTGCTTTTGGGGCTGGCGTTTATTCATTGATGGAAACCTTTTCCCAAAATATCGCCATGTCCTGGTTGGGCATGGTCTGTCAAAAAACAACGAATGGAGGTTATACCATGAAACAAAGATTCGTAATCGCAGCGACCTTTCTGCTTATAACAGGGGGAGCCGCCGCGCAGGATAGAGAATTTCAGTTTATGGAGAGACTGCGCGAGCAGGTTTGGATCACCATAGGCGAAGACGCGTTTCCGGTCATGAGGCAGATTATGAAGGAGAAGGGCTTCGACGATCCCATGCCCATTCTCGCCAGAAGAAAAGGTGTTGTGGTAACTCGGATCGATGAGGAAATGACGCCCTTTTTATCCCGAGAAATGCATCACCATTTTAACCGATGCGGCGGATTCCTGGCCCATGCGGACTATCAGGCGGCCCTTCGATCCTTGAACAGCGACAAGGTTCAAACAGCTATGAAAGCTGCTTTGGTGTCGTATAGCATTGACAATGGGTCGGTGGCCAACACATTAATCGGTGATCTGGTTGAGAGCAATATTGTGAGCTCCATTGCTTCCCTGTCATCCTATTCTACCCGTTATTACACCAGCACCGGTGGGCTGGATTCAGCAAACTGGCTGAAATCCCAATGGGAAGCTATAGCCGGAGGCAGGTCCGACGTTTCGGTTGAACTTTTTGGTCATTCATGGCTGCAACCCTCAGTTATTGTCACCATTACCGGGCAAACTCTACCTTCGGAGGTGGTAGTCATCGGCGCCCATCTGGATTCAACCAGCAGTTTTGGGGGCGCGCCGGGAGCCGATGACGACGCTTCTGGAATCGCAGTGGTGACCGAAGTCTTCCGGGCCGCCATGGCGAATGGTTACAAACCCGATCGCACTCTCAAATTTATGGCCTACGCCGCCGAAGAGGTGGGTTTGCGGGGTTCGGGCGACATTGCGAGCAGCTACGCGGGGAGCGGTGTAAACGTGGTCGGCGTCATGCAATTGGATATGACCAATTACCAGGGCTCTTCTCCGGATATTGTTCTCATGCAGGACTACACCAACGCGGCCCAGAACACCTTCGTCACTCAGTTGATAGACACCTATGTGGGGGTAAACTGGGCCTACGATAATTGCGGGTACGCCTGTTCCGACCATGCTTCCTGGACCAATAACGGCTATGTGGCTTCTATGCCTTTTGAGTCTTACATGGGCCAGTACAATCCCAACATTCACACATCGGGAGACACCCTATCCTTTCTGGGCAACAACGCCATCCACGCTATGAAATTCGCAAAACTGGCGGCGTCTTATGTGGCGGAGTTGGCCAAGGGCGACTTTAATGGCGGCGGCGGAAACAATGCGCCCATAGCGGCGTTTACCTCATCTTCCAATCTGCTGGACGCGAGCTTTGACGGTTCAGGCAGCAGCGATTCCGACGGTTCCATTACAAACTATGATTGGGATTTTGGCGACGGCGGCATTGGCGCGGGCGCGACGCCCTCTCATAGTTACGCCTCTTCCGGAACCTATTCGGTTCTATTAACGGTAACCGACAACGAAGGGGCGACGGGCTCCGTCAGCCATGATGTCACAGTAAATGACGGTTCTCTTTGGCTGGAGCTTTCCAATACCAACTTCGAATCCGGATGGGGTCCCTGGCTGGATGGGGGCAGCGACTGTCGCAGGAGTTCCGCCGATGCCCCTTACGCCCACCAGGGCAGCTATTGCGTGCGAATTGCGGATAATTCCGGCGCGTCATCGGCCTTTTCATCCTCCAGCGGCATTGACCTGACGGGTTATTCCGAGATGAAGGTGGACTTCTGGTATTGGCCAAGGAGCATGGAGAGCGGCGAGGATTTCTTCCTCGAATTCTGGGACGGTTCACAATGGCGAGTCGCGGCTTCTTGGACCTCTGGATCTGAGTTCAGCAACAACGCATTCTACAATCCAAGCGTGCTTATTGACAGCGGCAGCTTTGCCTTTACTTCCGGGGCCAGACTGCGGTTCCGTTGCGATGCTTCGGGCAATAACGATCAAATTTATATAGATGAAGTGATTGTGTCTGCCAGGTAGAAGGAAGCTCCCTCAATGATTTGTTGAGGGAGCTTTTCCCATCTGTTTTTCTGAAAATAAACGATTTTACCTCACCTAACATGCCATGTATTGCAATTAAATTTGTTCGCCTGCTCTGTCTCTATCTATTGTGTTTCAACAGTTTTCGCTGGAATATCTCGACCCAGGCTTTGGGTTGCGCATGGGCAATCGCGGAAGGGTGTTCCCCGGTGAGATACGTTATGCTAGAATGAAGCGCCCATTGGATGTTGGGGGAGAGGATCCGAGATCAGGGCTTAGGGATATAAATGGGGAACAGGAAACGATTAGGCATTTTCGGTTGGGGTGTGGTGGCCCCTAAAACACCTGATGTCAAGGCATTTGAGAAGAACCTTCAAAAAGCGACCAACTGGTTGGAGCCCTTTGATGGTTTTGGACCCAACAATTTTCTGGTAGGCATGCCAGACTTTAACTTTGCAGATTACAAGCCCTGGATAGACAAGCGATTTGAACCTCGCAAGTTCTCCCAGCTTGACAACAAAATGGGAAACGCGGTGAAATACGCCATTGGCGCATTCATTCAGTCTCTCAACCAGAACAAGGGCATGGAGCAGCTTCTTGAGGATCTTGGCCAGGAAGCCCATATTTATGTAGGGACCGGTTTAGGGGATTATCCCCTTCAATATGAGGTCTTTTTAACCTACTACAAAACACAGAAACGCTGGAACCGGTTTTGGTGCCAACACGTCTACAACTCCAAAATGAGCATGTACGACAATTCTCCAGAGCATTTGAAATCCCAAATCAGGGAAGCTCTTGAAGCCCCTGAAGACCCGGCAGGCTTAAATGAATTTGACGCTAAATACGACGACGTTCGAGACGCCTGGTTTGCCTTTTGGGTTCAATTCTCTGAAGGCCTCAAAAACTACCTCCGCAAGATTCGCGCAGTAGAGAGCACCGGCATTAAGGGCGATATTGACAGCGGCAAAGGCCACGTTATTCGCCATAAAGTGGTTGCTCGAAAGAAGATTAACAGAGAGTACGGTTGCCCAACCGAGCCATGGGCCTGCATTGACCCCAAAATCCTGTGGAACATTCCCAATATCGCGGCAGCTCAGATCTCCATGCTGGGCCGGATTACGGGCGCCACCATCGCCCCCGTTGCGGCCTGCTCTGGATTCACAACCGCCCTTAAATTGGCCGACAACGCCATTCAATTGGGACAAGCCAAAGCCTGTGTCGTGGGTATGACGGATGCAGAGCCCAACCCCTTGACCGTAGGCGCATTTTACGGCGCCCGT
>JBNKOV010000447.1:0-5026 GCA_050294955.1 Holophagae bacterium | reverse complement strand
GGTTCGATTGGCAGAGCCGTTCAGGGTGTATACGCCTGGAACCGGGCCAGCCACATTCAGGTTCTTAAACACCGGAGCGCTGTATTTCAAATTCAACTTATCCAACAGTTCCCGGTCCCGAGCTTCATTGGTGGTGTACCGCTGCCACGTGGCGCTGGAGTCCCGACCGGCCAGATAAGAAACGATCTGACGAACAAAGGGCACATAACCGAATTCCAGAGCAAAATTATTCCAATCCAGGTCCATGGAAGAAGACCAGATCATCATCTTCCCGGGGTTCAAGTCCTTGGACAGCAACAGGGGATGCCCATTGTTCAGGGCCATGGGGATCTCGAAATTGGATCGCCCCACACTCACCAACCGCAAAATTTGAATGCCCACGTTGGCCAAATAACCCGTCCATTCCAGATCCTCGATGGGCGGGAACATGGGGTGATCGAAGCTTTTAATGTCCACCGCCATGGGCGCCTCAAATTTCTGGGCCTCATAGAGTTCCAGGCTGACGTCCGAGAAAAACAGGTTCCACCGTTCAAAATCCATGCGGTCGCCCATGCCGATAAACACGCCTTTGCCGTCTCGAAGCGCTTCCTTGAGGAAGTCGGTGGCGGGCGCGTCCACATTCAACAGACAGATCACATCGGAATCGCTCACGCGTTCACGGGTCAATCCGTTGGGCGTCACCACGTCCAGCAGGAACCCGTAGCGGTCGCTCTCATCCCCGCCCAGGGCGTTTCTGAAAAAGAAACTCTCGGAGCGAATGGCCTCCGGATGGGTGTCTCCGTCTACAATGAGCACTTTTATGGATTTATTGGGTTTTGGCGCAAACACCACCTCGTTGTCCAGATCGAAATTATCGTCGGGGATGCGAATGGAAAGGGTGGGCGGCAAGGGTTCCGCAAGGCCAAAGCGATGGGCCGCATAAGACGCGCCCTCAACCCGCATTTCATGTTTCATGGCGCTGGAACCGGAACCGGAAATCTCCAACCGGAGGTCGCGAGAGTCTTCATTGCTGTTAAAGAGGCTCACTTCCACGGAATTGGTGTCTCCTGGCGCCTGAGCAACGGATGTAATAGAGCGGTTCTCAAACGCTTGCGGCGTTTCCCGTAGCGAGGAATAGATCACATCCACCTTTTCGGGCTTGGCGCTGGGCAGCGTTTCCCAGGCCGTTGCGCTGCCATCGGTGAAAATACGAATGGAGGATTGCTCCCAACGTTCGGTCTCGATGATTTCCAACGCCTTCTTGTAGGCGTTGTCTAAAGTAGCGCCATAGGTGGTGGCCTTAACCCCTGGGAGCTGGTCCTCAATTTCACTGGAAGTATGGGCGGCGGCCAGGGTTTCGGGAGCGGAGGCAATCAGCAGACGGGTGGGACTGCCCGAGGGGCGACGATCCAGCAAAGAGCCAATTTGCTCCACCGCCCGGTCAAACAAGCGCTCGCCACCTTCGGCAGCCATCATGGAGATGGAATCGTCCAGAATCAGAACGAGGGGTTGCCCGCTCATGGCGACCGATTGGCCGTCTTGTTTGTCCAGAAAGGGTTTGGCGAATAGAATGGCCAGCAACAGGATAATCAACATGCGGAACGCCATCAACAACCATTGCTCCACGCGGAAACGCCGTTTGCGCTTCTTCTGGGCCTTCAGGAGAAAGTCGATGGCGGGAAATTTAAAAATCTCCGCCCTGGGCTTGTGGCGCATATGCAAATACAGGGGAACAGCCAGAGCGGCCAGCCCCAACAATGCGAGAGGCGCGAGGAGTGAAACGTTGAATAAGCTCATACCTAATACATCTTCCGTAATTTTTTAGCGCGCATGGGCCCGTTCAAACACCGGGCCAGAACCCGGTCGGGCGGTTGATCCGTTCGCACGGTGTGAAAATCGACGCCGCTCTTGCGCATGGCAGTGCGAAGCCGCTCCTGATGTTCCTCCAACGCTTCGAGATACCAACTGCGGATAGCCTTGCCGTCTGCAACCGTAAAACGCTGATCCTCCATGGACTCAAACCGATAGAATCGATTAAACGGGAACTCCATTTCATCGGGATGCATGACCTGGAACACCATGAGATCGTGGCCTCTGCTTTGCAGGATGCGGATCTTGGGAAGCAACACATCCAGATCCACCAGGAAATCGGAAAAAAGAGCGACCAGACTGCGGTTGGAGATACGCTCCTGGGCAAATTGCAGTAGAGAGAGAATGTCGCAATCCCCTTCGGGCTGGTTGCTGTCCACCACCCGTAATAACTGTTGAAGATAGGCGATCTGGCTGCGAGGCGGAAGAAAGGCAACCTCCCCTTCTTTGTTGGTGGAAAGCGACACCGCGTCGGACTGTTGAATGAGAATGTAGGCAAGCGCAGAAGCCAACATGGATGCGTATTGGTATTTGGAAACATCATCGTTCCGGCTGTAGGCCATGGAGCCGCTGCCGTCCAACAGGAGATAACCCCGCAAATTGGTGGTGACCTCGAATTGTTTCACGTGGTAGTGGTCGGTTCGAGCCACAAGACGCCAATCGATATAGCGCAATTCATCGCCGGGGGCGTAAGAGCGGTGCTGGGCAAATTCGACCGCCCCGCCTCGAAAAGGCGAAACATGCTCGCCAACCAACGAACCTTCCACCACTGTGCGGGCTCTAAGGAGAAGGTTCTTGATCCCTACCAATATTGAAGGATTCAGGTTGCCTGCTTTTTTGTTGCTCAAATGGACGCTCCCGCCGTTGTTTTTTTAATCCTGACCTGTGGGCAATAGACCGGTCCGCGCAACCCGTATTCCTATTTATCCGTGCAATCCCCCTCGGGAGTTGCATGTTTTTCTTAATCGTAACACAACGACCCGATCAGAGTCATATTTTCCACCGATTGACGTATAAAATCCAGTTGAAAAGGAAGATCCTCATGAAATGAGATCCAAAGAGCACGGCAAGACCGGGTCAAACCCTTGAGAAACCCAGCCCTCCGGGGCTGGAGAATTCAGATCAACCCGCCGCCTTGATCTGCCTGGGGATTGCCCAATCAAAGGGCAACTTGCGAAACCCATTCAAAGGCGGCGCCTTATGGCTCCCAAGCGCCTGACTCAGGAAATGGCGCCCCCACAACAGAGGTGACCTAAACCCGGAAATAGCATATAATGGCCCTTTTGGCGCCTGGTTTATCGGGCGCGTCATTATAAGAAATTATTTCCAATAGGACCTGTTATGAAAAGAAAATTAAATAAAATATTGATCCCGTTGTGCTTACTACAAATGATCCTCAGCGGAGGCTTGTGCCTGGCTGAAGTTCAGGTTTCTACGTCCATTAACGATGTCTATCTCCGAGGCGCCCGCCAATTGCCAGGAACCATTACCTTGACAGTTACAGGCGACGACTTCTCCGCAGCCTCGCCCCAAACACCCATTTTTATTGCAGTCACTTTAGACAAAAACGCTAAAATAGCCCAAACCCTGGTAGATCTCACGTCAGCGGATCCAACGGTGAATCAGCCCGTTTACCTCACGCTGGGACAGTTTGAATTCAGCCCAGACTACACCAACAATGCGCCGACCGACGCCGTTTCCATTGTGAGATGGAAAGCGGGGGAAGCAAGGCTTTGGATTAGGGTTCAGCGTTCAAGCAGTGAATGGTTGTTAGACGCCGCCTCCAATCCAACCCACCCAACCCCAAGCGTCCGGGTATCGTGGACTGTTGGGGTTTCGGCGAGAACCAGTTTCGAAGCCACCGAAGATTGGTATCCCAACTTCGTCAATCTGCCCTTCAACACCCGAAATCTCCAGACAACAGGCGAGGTTGAAGACGCCCACTCCACCTTGATATGCACGGATCTAAGCGCCAGCACCCTGGGGACCACCGGCCTTGAAAGTATCTTGAACATTGCCATAAGCGCATACGACGAAACCGCAGAGATCTCGCCCGGCGTCTATGGTGGGGGCAATCTATTGCCCATCGACTTTGTAAATGACACCAGAATTGCACGGGGAAAAGAAACGGACTGTGCGGTGAGCGTATCCCATGGCCCTTCTAGAAATGGCGTGGTTCAGCAGCAGTTGGATTTTATTCTCAACTGTAGTCGGACCTCACCCTTTTTTACAGTGGATCTAACGTCTGGCTCCTTTTTAACCCTGGAGACCGACCCCAGCAAGGAAGAGGGATTTAGGCCGGACAATACCTGGTTTCTGGGAGACAACCCGGGGGTTGCAGTGGTGGATCCCGATTCGGCCTTTACCTCAAACGGCAAGACCTATTATTCCAGAATCCATTTGTATTGGGACGGGCCGCGTCAAATCACGACGAATTATCCGGTTTCGGTGGTCACCGAATTGGTCCATGAGGATCCCGAGACCGCCCCCGAGATAACCTGGTCCTGGAACCTGGTCAATAATGGGGATCCCCGGGATTCAGCGCCTTTTGACGGTCCTCACCAACACAACCGCTGTGAGCCCGACGTGTTGGCGCAAAACTCCGGCGCGCTGCAATTCATCCTGGCCATTCCCACCCTCACAACCTGGGGCCTCATGGCTTTCCTGACCCTGTTCCTGGCGGCCGCTGTCTGGTTCATGCGAAAGAACCGCAGCATGGGCCTTGGATCTGTAAATTAATTATATTCTGGCCAGGCATTTGGGTCATTGACCCGTTTGCCTGGTTGGGGTAGGAAGCCAGAGGTTAGGAGAAACAAGGGAGCCTATCCCATTGCAGGTCTGAGGCTTGTCTCGCGCCCGTCTCCTTTTTGAAGATGGCTCCCTGGGAAAATGCGGGCTCTTGGGGGGCTTAGGGCTCTTCTGCCAGCCGAATACGCTCAGCCGCCTCTGCTATGGCTTGAAAACGAATGGTCTCAGCATGGGTTTTCATCGCGTCCCAATCTTCTGCTGAAAAAGGTTCCTTGATTTTGTCCAGAAGCCCAGAGACCATTTGGATACCTTCATCATCTTTTATACCTCTAACCACCTCCAAGAAAACATGAGTCGCGCAGACCAGAGCTGACCAGTTTTCAGTTTCCTGAAAGAGTTTCATTTGCAATCTGAGGTTGATGGATTGTCC
>JBNKOV010000446.1:0-5027 GCA_050294955.1 Holophagae bacterium | reverse complement strand
TGAAGGGCGATCCCTCTTTGAAATCTCTAACAGTTATACCAGGTTTCGGTTCTCAGGCCGCCAACAATCTTTTTCAGGTCTGTGGTCACAAACCATTTTTCCTGAATAAACAAATTATCCAGCCAAGATATCGAACTATATCAACGTATCTTGGCGCTATCTGATCAAACTTAAAAGGAGAATGATCATGTTATTTCGTTTTTCTAAAGGCCTCGCTGTGTCCAGTATATTAGTTTTAGCAACCATCAAAATCTTTTCAGGTGAATTGCCCGAAGATATTTTCAAAGATGAAGCCACTTTCCTTAAACATGCAGGGCCGGAATGGAGCCAGATCGCCGAAGGCGTTTACGAAAGGCAAACGCCCAATGGCAAGCCTCAGCGCATTGGTTATGGCCTACCCAGTTTTGAATTTTACTTGGAAGTTGCCCTTGCTGAACGAGATGCTCTAGTACAAAGAGTAAAGGCTGGTGAAAGAAGCGACTGCCTAACCAAAGAACTAGAAGGAAATACGGCGTTTATCAACCACCTCAAAGCAGGCCTGGAAGAAGGATACGCCCAAAGAGGAGAATCCGGTTCAGCTTGTGCGGGCAATTTCAACCTCAATCCTACTACGGGAGCAACCATGGTGGGCGCCTGGGCTCAATCCACTGCGTCCTGGAGCGAGTTTGGCCCCTACGCACCTTATGTCAAACATTTTTACGTTTCGGCCAAGGCCACAAACCTCAGCAATAACGAAACAAATTGTGATTTTGATTCAGGCTCCACATCGTATTCATGTTGCTTCAGTATCGCCACCAAAAAAGTCTGGGCCTATATGACTTGGACCTACGAATTGGAGGCAGTAGCCTCCCTTTATATCAATAATGGTTGCAGCTTCTATATTGTAGCAGAAAATCCATAACCCAGCCCAAAACCAACGTTGGGAATAACCAACTACGACAGCACGGGATCGCCCTGATTGAAGGGCGATCCCTCTTTGAAATCTCTAACAGTTATACCAGGTTTCGGTTCTCAGGCCGCCAACAATCTTTTTCAGATCTGTGGTCACAAACCCTTTTACCTTCAGTTGGTTTAATCTCATTTTCTTTTGCTTTTTCATAATGTGCCTCGTTGTTTTTTTGGATTTGGCAATCTCGCTGCTCAGCAAACCCAGAAATCGTTTTCAAAACCCACTGAGAGTGATCACCACCCACCATTGTAGGGCCAACGGATTGAATTCCTGTTAAAAAGAATAGCTATTATGATCGAAACAGGACTCATAGTCTCGTTTATAGCAGGGCAGTTCAATTTCGAATCGTCCTTATCAGTAACATCAGCCTTATAGGACAGGTGAAAAAATAGGTGACTGCCAAACTCAAACCTCTTGCTTTACTTAACATTCCAAGGAATGGCCCAGAGCAATGCGATCCAAACCAGAGGCGATGAAATGTGGTGACAAGACTCCACCCAAGGAATGAGATCCTGCCATCTTGGTCCACAAGAGGCGCAGAATTTAAGGACTCAAAGAGGAACGAGACGCAATGCTTTAAATCTCCCAGCCACAATGCTAAGATGGCCATGGTTAGAAGGATGGTTGGAGGCGACAATGGGAGTGATTGACGATATGTTGGCGGCTTGCGGGAAGCTGACAACCAATAAGCCGGATCCGGAATTGAAAAGGATCACAAGTGCGTTTCTCAACGACTTGTTTTCCGCTTCCAACCCAACCGGGCATGTCAACACGCTAAAACATCTCCCCAACCTACCGCCTGCTGGAGCAGCGTGGTTGTCGGTGGCGTTTGGCACAGCGGTTGAGCATGGTAAAAACCCCAGTTCAAGCGTGCAACCCATGGTCAACCTGTTAAGGTCCTGGCTGCCCTCTTTCCCTGCGCTCCCTGATACTGAAAAGCAAAAGCCGGACGAGGAATCACTCACGAGTTACCAAAAAGAACTGGCGGCTGCCATGCCTTGGTTGTGCCAGTCCATCGTGGCCCATTTGGTGAGGATGCCCGAATTTAGAGACCAACTCGCTCAAGACACCATCTTCCTTCTCCAATTGGAAAAGGTGGAGGGATATACCCACGCGGCGTCCTGGGTGCGTGAACTCTTGGGCCGCCGTAGCGGCTCCCTTTTGGCGTTGCACCCCGAGAGCGGTCGCGCGCTGAAATTTAATTTCCTGAATATCCGCAATTGCTACCACCTGTTTACTCTGCTCCAAATCGACATTGGCAGAAGACTGCCAGGAGGACGTCTGCCAAGAAGACGGCTTTTTAATGTCGCCTCGGGCAAATCAGAAGGAAAGGCCACCGACACTGCTTTATGGCATTTTGGCGATCCCAAATCGGCCCAACCAAATCTGTTGATGGCCATTAACGGAGACGGCAGTGTAGACAACATTCCCGTTATAGACGGCATGAAAGTTTTGGTGTTATGGCCGGTTCAAGAGCCCCTTGAATGGAACGCGGATTATTTCAGGCCTATTATCGCTGCAGCGCCTCCATCTGTTCGTTTAAATGAGGAGCTGAATCCCGAAGATGCTGGGGAATGGTTCGACAAATTGGGTATTGAAGTGGGAAAAAGAGAACAAGCGCATTCGGGCAAAAACAGCAAGCCGTGGTGGAAGATCTGGTGATATGAACATAAAGCCCATACAAAATCCCCAACTGACCATCCGTCGCGCCACCACAGACGACAGCGCACTGCTTGCCAGGTTGGGAACCGAGACTTACAGAGACACATTTGAAGCGGACAACTCCCCAGAGAATATGCAGGCCTACCTGAATTCGGCATTTAGCGAACAGATCCAAGCCCGGGAACTCTCAGAGCCCGGATCCATATTCCTTATAGCTCAAATGCAAGATACTCCAGTGGGATACGCTCGATTGACGCCAGGAGTTCCACCAACAAAAGAGGGAAAAAGGCCCGTAAAAATTCAAAGACTCTATGCCGCTTCCAACAGAATTGGCCAGGGAATTGGCGCAGGACTCATGAAGAGCTGCCTTGAAATCGCGCAACACCACGGCCATGATCTTATCTGGCTGGGTGTTTGGGAAAACAACCATCGAGCCATCGCCTTTTACACGAAATGGGGTTTCGAAATCATTGGCAACCAGGAATTCATTATGGGCGACGACCACCAAAACGACCTGGTTATGGCAAGATCCGTAAATCCAATTACCTGAGAATATCCTCAAATTATTTTAGGCCAGTTCGGGCTCTTATCCGATCGGCGTAGGGACCCTGCTTTTCCTGTTCCAAATACAGGTTCCAGATCTTTATTGCTTCCTCTTCCCTGTTGGCGTCCCACAAAAGGCTGCCCAGATTATATAGAATGACGCCATTGTTGGGATGGGCCTCATAAAGCTGCCGCATTTGACTCAAGGCTTCCTCTTGCAAGCCCTTGTCAGCTTTTGCCTTTGCATATTGAAATCGAGATATTAGTAGAAGACAGACGCCATCAGGGTTGCCTTTAAATTGTTGGGGGTGTTTTGACGCCATGCTGTAGGCCTGGACATAATCGGCTTTTAAAAGGTACAAGCTGATTAGCCAGATCCGAATTTTATCATTATCGGGGTTCTTCTCCTGGACTTGTTCCAAAGCGGTTAATGAATCTTCAAGAGCTGGGTTCGCCTCCGCATCGCGGGTGATGGCGGCGCCATTTTCAGTTGGCTCTGGAAGAACCAGCTTAAATCGGGTCAACCTATTGTCATTTAAACGGTTTACGCTTTCCGCAGCCAGGCGCTCAGCCCGATCCAGGTCGTTTTCAGGCAATCGAGGGATGAGGAACAAAAAAAGCGCGGCTGCAATGCCTGCCGCAATCGCCGGAATCCTGGAAAAGGGAATACGGACCCTTGATTGTTTCCGAATTTCGGGCAATTCTTTCGGAGACAAGGTTTCCTCAGATTCTTCAGCATCCATGAAAGACATAACATGGCCCACAGTCTCCCTACAGGTTTCACAACAGTCTAAATGGTTCAAGACCTTGCGGCGAGCAACTGTGTCAAGAGACCCTTCCGCCCAAGCCGCGAGGGTTTCCAGATCTGGGCATGCATGTTCATCTTTCATGGCAATCTCCGCACGAGAATACAACGATCCTCATAATTAGAGACGGACCAGTCGCCCAGATTACCGATATTGTCAAAACAAATCGCCAAGGTCGTCCTCCTTCAGTCCCCATTTTTGCAACATGGTTTTGAGAGTATCTCGGATGGCCTCCATCCTTCGATACAGCTTCCTTTGGTCCAAGCCCAACGCCCTCGCAATACTAGAGACCTTAACGTCTTCCCGATAGTGCATATTTACCAGAATTCGCTCCGATGGGTCCAAATCATCCATAAACCGTTTGACTGCGCTCACAGCATTACTACGGAGAACATCCCTCTCCTTTTCCATCATGGAAGCAGCCGGATCTGGATTTTGATCAGGGATGATTTCTGATGGATCACCTACCATCTGAGCCCTCGGCGCCCTGAGCGGCAGTTTTTCGAAAAGCAAAGTCAGCCCTTTTTCATTCTCGTGAACATTGGGATCAACGAGCATAAAATTGATGGCTTCTTGGAGAGTATAGCCGTCCCTATGGGTTAATCTCTCCAGAGTGGTAGCGGCAGAACCAAGGCGCCGAGCTGAAGCGGATGGTCGCCATTTCCCCAGTTCTTTGTTCCGATAATCCTTGAAATAGTTTGCGATCACGGTGGCAAGATAAGACTTGAACCCACATTCTCCCTTGAACCGCCGCAGGGATTCATAATCCCGATCCATAAGTTTCACGTGAAGCGCCGATCCAAAATCTTCTTTTTCTTCTAGGGTCAGACTACATCGACCGGCCAAGTGAGCAACCATGCGATCTATGTATGTGAGATGCTGCAAATAAAGGTCTTTAAATGACTGAGATGAATCCACAAACACACCCATCACACGATTTTAAGAAAACGGTTGGCCTGAAGGTCTGGTGAGAAGAAAACTTCTGAGATGATAACTGGTTGAAACCGAGCATCACCGGATTGACTTATTATACCCAAAAGGAAATGCATTGCCAGAATTGAGAAGGT
>JBNKOV010000445.1:0-5028 GCA_050294955.1 Holophagae bacterium | reverse complement strand
CTGTCTTCGTAGGGATTTTTACGCAAAACCACCTTCCGAACCAACTTTATTTTTCTTAAATCGCCTTCTCAAACCAGGGAAGAACCAAGTATTTCCAAGAAGAAAAGCGCCGCAACTCAAAACAAAAGGCCTCTATTTTTCCACCCGGACCTACATTACGCGCCCAGCAATTTTTAGCTGGACCACTTTCCCCTTTTTAGAGAACGTTATTTTTCTACAAGATAGGCCTCACACACTGCAAAACGGTCTCAAACCATTCCCTAACCTGGAGAAAACTCTTTTGTGCATTTGAGTTCAATTTTGTAGATGCGGCCATCCTTTGGCCCACTGCCAGGCATAGGGAAGATGCAGAGGAAATCTATATCCATGAAGGTGAATATTCAATACATAACCAATACCAGCAGAACAGGCGCAAAGTCCCGCTCAATGCACTATGAGCGCCCAGCAAACCCCTTAGTAAACATGCGACAATGGATTATGTTTGATTTCTCGCCCCTAATCGCTTTCGTAATAGTTACGCAGAGGCAGTATCCGGATGAAGGCCCGGCATCATTTTCTAAGCATTATTACCACAGGTGTTTCAGGGTTTGCCGCTGACAGATGCATGAAAGGTTCGCTTTCTCTGAAACCAATGCCCGAAAGTTCCAATCACCTTCTTCTGCGCCCCGCTGACGTTGAATCTGACAAAAACGATAGATCTTACATTTTAGATCATGAGGCGCAAGGGGTTTTCGTCTGGGAGAGAAACGGGCGACTTCATCATCTATGAGTTGGACTTTATTGCCTCGAATCATCCCGGTCATTTCATTCGTTCGGGGCGGCTGCCTCCAAGCCGTCGCCCTCCTTCAGTCCATCAGCATCCTCGGGAAGCACTGCAACATAAAAATCATTAAAGCCAAGTGGCTTTATTTCCTTTAATTTGCCGCCCTCCGGCTTCACGAAATAGGCCCCTCCATCGAACCGGATCATTTGAATAGGGATTAATAGGGCGTCTTTCCGATCAATAAGCAGGATTTCGGAACGCACGCTCATCCCAGGCTTGATAACCGAGGTGTCTAAATCGGAGGGTTTGATCTGAATCCTAAAATAAGGAGCAGCGCCAAATCGGTCGCGGACCACCGCATTATTGGCTACTGCCTGAACCTGCCCGTGCATGATCAGATTTGGATAGGCGTCGGGAACAAGGGTTACGGGTTGTCCCGGTTGGATCTGGCTCACCTCGCTTTCTGAGGCATAGGCCTCAACCTCCATATCCTCCATCGCCGGGATGCGAGCGACGGACCATGAAGGTCGAACCGATTCGCCCAGTTGCAATTTACGACCTTCCCAGGGGTGATCTTCCCAAACCACAATGCCTGAGGAAGTTGCCGTCAGCTCTAACTTGTCCTGATCCTTCTCAGCCTGTTCCACCTTTTTTTCCAGATCCCTAATGCTAAGGTCCAAGATCTTCAGGTCGGTCTCACTGTTGGCCAGAGTTGTTTTCATAGCAGCCAGGTGTTGGTCATATTCTTTTCTGGCCCGAGCCACAGCCAACTGTTTCTCCTGATAGGTGCGCAACTCCTCCAGGCCCTTGGGAATGGCCGCGTCAATTTCGGCCTTCTTTAACTTAACCTCAGCTTCGCTGGTTTTCAGTTCCTGGTCTAGAATACTCTGCTCAATCTCCATCACCTTCAACTCACGATCCGACATTTTAGTAAGCAGATCGTTTGTAGCAGTTTCAAGCTCCTCTTTGACAGCCGAATTATCGAAGCGGACCACCACATCGCCGGGTTGCACCGCCGTGCCTTCCGGCAACATCCACTCCAATTGAATTTCCCAATTTTTCGTGCGCGGCGTATAGAACTTCTCCGATTTTGGAGAAATGATCTCCCCATGGAGCGCAAGCGTTTTTTGAAACGGCCCTCTTGTAATGGCTATGCCCGAATCCGACTCACCCGGATTGGCGAAAAAGCACAGCAAAAATAAAACATGGGAGATTTCCATTACCCACTCACCGCCTGTCCGTCTTTCATCACGATGGTCCGTTGAGCGTATTCTGCAATATCCGGTTCATGGGTCACCAGAATAATGGTATGACCGCTTTTGTGCAGATTGGCCAAAAGCTCCATAATCTCCCCTGAGGTGCTGCTGTCCAGGTTTCCAGTGGGCTCATCGGCCAGGATAATACCCGGTTTATTAATGAGCGCCCGCGCAATGGCCACCCTCTGACGCTGGCCCCCGGACATTTCCGATGGGCGGTGATCCATCCTATTTCCAAGCCCCACCATGGTTAACATTTCTTCAGATCGACGGATGCGTTCCTGTTTCTGAATCCGGGCATAGATCAAAGGCAACGCGACATTGGCCACTGCGTTCATCCGAGGCAGCAGATTGAAGGTTTGAAAAATAAACCCGATCTCCCGATTCCGGATATCCGCAAGTTGGTCGTCATTCATGCCAGCAACCTCGTGATCACGCAGTTTGTAGCTACCTGAAGTGGGTTGATCCAAACACCCCAACACATTGAGAAGCGTGGACTTTCCTGAACCAGACGCCCCCATGATGGCGACAAATTCCCCTTTGCCAATCCTCAGAGATACGTGATCAAGCGCGCGCACCAATTCTTCGCCCATCCAATAATCCTTGGTGAGATCGGTTACCTCAATCATTCTCGTAAATCCCCAATATGACCCACCACGCTTTCGGCCAGAGCCTTTAAATTATAACCGCCTTCCAAAACCGACAAGATTCGCCCTTCGCAACAGGAATCGGCTAATGCCCGCACCAGGCCCGTCATGCGGGCGAACCCGGAAGTTGAAATGCACATGCCGCCCAGCGGATCTGCTTCATGGGCGTCAAAACCCGCTGAAATAATCACGAGCTGGGGACGAAATTCATGGGCAATTTTTTGCAAATCCCGGTCCATTACCCGCAGCCAGTCGTCATCACCCTCGCCGCCTGCGAAGGGACGGTTCAAGGTGAACCCCGCGCCTTCTCCCACTCCAGTCTCATGAGCCGCTCCTGTACCGGGATAAAAAGGAAACTGGTGCAGGCTGTAATAGAACACATCACGAGAGCTTTCAAATATCTGCTGTGTGCCATTGCCGTGGTGAACGTCCCAATCCAAAATGAGAACCCGCTCCGCCAGGCCCAGTTTGCGAGCGTGATTTGCAGCAATAGCCACATTATTGAATATGCAGAAACCCATGGCCTTGTCGTCTTCTGCATGGTGACCGGGAGGTCGCACACCGCAAAATACCCTTTTGGTTTCGCCGCTGTGCAACCGTTCAATTCCGGTAAGGGCCGAACCGGCAGCAATATAAGCGGCATCAAGGGAGTGTTTGGAAACCGTGGTGTCGCCGTCTAAATAGGAAACGCCGGAATGGATAAGCCGGGTAACCAGATCTGTATGGGCTTCGAGATGGGTGGAGCCCACCTCCTCTCGGGTAGCAGCACGAGCCTGAACCACATTGAGATCCTTAATCAGGCCGCATTCCTTCAAGTGGGTGTTTATGCTATTGAGGCGTTCCACCCTTTCGGGATGTCCCGTACCTGTATGGTGCTCCAAGCAAATGGCTGGGCTAATGTAATCGACTTGATGCATGGCCGCTCCTCGACATTCCTATTGGCGAAACCATCATAGCATCTTGCCAATTGGGCCGCGAGACTTTTTGCAACCATGCATTTGGGCCATTCCAACGCACTGTCACAACGTGGCTCCCTATTTGCAATGGTGACATGAACTATAACGATTTAATGACTTTCTCTTTATATTCAGCCATTGAAGGCGACTTTATACTTGTGCGGGGAGGCTTGGGGCAGTATGCTGTGTTTCATGAAGCGGCTTTTACTGGCCCATTGGGCGCAAACTATGAAACACGTTTTCATCATTGGATTTGCATGTCAGGCGATTCAGGGCTCCGAGCCATTTCGTCTCGGCGACGCGACCCAAATGATTGAGAACCTGAATGCGCCAGGAGATGTCTTAATTCAAGATGATGGGAGCTGGTTGGTTACAGACGCCAGACAAGGGGTGATACGGGTTTTTGACAAAAATGGGTCTCCAATCCGGGTGTTTGGCCTGGGCCATTTAAAAGCGCCCCATTCTATAGCTCTCTTCAATAATCGCTATTATGTTTCCGATCCCGGCCAACATCTCGTGGTAGTTTTCGACCAACAGGGCGCTTTCTACAAAAATTGGCATGGACCTAAGCCCGGTCAATTCAATCGGCCAATGGGCATGGCGGCGGGCAAGCATCGTCTTTTTATTGCGGACCAAAACCGGGTTCTGGCTTTTGATCAGAACGAAAGTCTTCTCTTCGAAATAAAGGTTCACCAACCCATAGACGTGGCTATTGACGACTTGGGTTTTGTGTATGTGGCGGATGGAGAAAAGAATAAGATTCACAAATTCAACACCAGAGGCGAGTCTATTAAACAATGGGGCGACTGGGGTCCTTACCCTGGCATGTTTGATGAACCTCATGGCCTTTTCTGGCATGATGGTCAATTATTGGTTGCCGATACCCGGAACCATCGCATCCAGGCCTTTAACAGAGAGGGCGAGTTCCTTTATGTGTGGGGCTCTCATGAAGCCATACTACACGAAGGAAATGGAAAACTGCATTATCCCAGCTCTATTGCCGTGTCGCCCGATGGTAGCTTTGCAGTGGTGGGTGAAACCCTGGAAGAGCGCTGCCAGATGATTTCAACGGGGCCAAAACAAAAAGAGGCCTTTGTAATTCCAGGCCTGGACAAGAATCGGACTCATTTTGGAGAGTACCTGTCTACGGACGACAATCTGTTGGCCATTGCAGAGCCAGAGAGTCATTATGTCTACCTTTTCGACATCCGCGAGGAAATCCCTATTATTGTAAGCCGCTTCGGTGAGCGGGGCGAGGGTTTCGGCTTAATGATGCGCACGACTGGACTTGATTTGGAAGGAACCCGAATTCTTACCACAGACCCCGTGTTGGGCCGGATTCAGGAGTTTCGGACGACATATCGGAAAGACGCTCCTCTGAGCTACACTCCTGAGCTGGCGAAATT
>JBNKOV010000444.1:0-5038 GCA_050294955.1 Holophagae bacterium | reverse complement strand
CCCACCCCAAAATTTCATTGGCTATATGGCCAATCCCCAACCAATATCCCTACAACAGGGCAATTTCAACTATTTCAGGCCAACCCAGCTCTCAGACGTACTGGCCCTCAAAAAACAGTACAACGGAGGCCCAGGCACGTTTAAACTGCTGTCGGGAAACACGGATACTGGCATTGTCTGTCGACGTCCCGTCTATAGCGAGAAGCCCCTGAATCCCCAATATCTGGTTGACGTTACCGCCATACCGGAATTGTCGAGGGAAGACATTGGCCCAGATGGATTGCACGTAGGCGGCGGCGTCAGTATCTCAGGGCTCATTCAATTGTTGAACAGGGCCATTGAGAAAGAAAAAAAGTACAAGACCCGTGGGCTGGTTGTGTTAAAGGAACATTTGGAAGTGGTTGCCAATCATCAGATTCGCAATGTGGGGAGCCTTGCCGGGAATCTGTATATGGCCGTAAACATGGGCTTTCTTTCAGATCTCATGGTAGTGTTGTCCTGTTTGGGCGCAACCATTGAGTTGTATAGCCATTCCGGCGTGAAGACCTACAAAGTATTAAAGCTCCCTGTAGAAGACCAGCTTCCCAAAGAGACCCTATATGGGGCCATCCACATTCCCTTCACACAGAGGGATGAATACGCGGATAGTTTTAAAATTCGATCTAGAAATGAAGACAGTCACGCCATTGTAAACTGCGCATATAGAGTGAAATTTGATGAAAATAAAAGGGTGGAGGATGCCCACATAGTCTACAACGGATTAAACGCAACCTACGGGGCTGAAAATGCGCCATACGGTGTTATTCCATTTCACGCAGTTGAGATGCCAAAAACCCAGCGAATCCTTAAGGGAAGAGCATGGGATGAGGAAACACTGGCGAAGGCGCTCAATTGCTTGGAACAGGAGGTTGACGCCTATCGTCCTCCAAACGGCAAGAATGGGCAACCTCTTGAAATTGATCAGGTTCCCTGGCGGTATCGACAAAGCCTGGCCTTGAATTTGTTCTACAAGTTTTTTGTGAATCTGGCTCTGATTGTGAATCCGGACGAAGTGGGCGACCAGGTGAAGAGCGCAGGGGAGAAGTACCAGAGGCCTGTTTCTTTCGGGGAGCAATACTACAATTCCTATCCTGATGAGTTGCCGGTTTCTGAGCCTTTTGTGAAATTGTCGGCTTTCATGCAGGCTAGTGGGGAGGCCAAATTCTCTCATGACATGGAGCAGCCGCCCGATACATTGGAAGCGGCTTTTGTCTATAGCTTGTTTCCCCGAGGCACGTTCTACTATCAGCTTCCTGTAACCACGGCTTGGGGACGGAAGGGGAAACGGGTTACATCTGATGAGTTGAAGGCGTTCTTGAACGACTGGTTCAAACCATTTGTGGACTATGCATGTTATTCCGACATTGCTGCGGAAAACAGGATGGGAAACTGGGTTGGCCTTGGAGGCGACGACCCTGTTTTTGTCCCTTCCATGGATGATGAAATTCCAAAGGAAAAATTGGCCGAAGCCCGCGAGGGGTTTCATCCCAGCGAGTTCACCTGTATTGGCGCGCCATTGGGTCTTGTGTTGGCAAATACTCGCGAGGCCGCCCTTGATATCGCGGCTTTTGTCCGCAACCAATGTATCGTCTACCAGCAGAAGAACGCCGTTCTGAGCATGGACGAGGCTATACGCAAAAAGCATTTCTTTGTACAAGATCCGGCAACAGCGGGCTTTGTGACTCATATTCCAGAGATTACTCGGCCAGGGAGCAACAAACAATGGTTGCGCAAACCTGGAAGCCCTTTGAAGGACAGTGAAGGGAACATCTATCCAGTCGTGTCGGGTCGTCACAGGACTGGCGCTCAAAACCACTTCTATCTTGAGACCATGGCCACACTCGCTGTGCCTGAAGAAAACAAAGGGGTTACTTTATACACCTCGACCCAAACCCTGGCTGACAATCAGTCGGTGGCTGCTGGAGTTTTGGGTTTATCTATAAATGATGTGCAGGTCGTATTAAGGCGGGATGGCGGCGCTTATGGCGGCAAGCAGACACGGTCCAGATTCAATTCAACAGCGGCCGCCATAGCCGCGGTTAAAACAAACCGCCCGATTCGACTGGTGCTGGATCGTCACACCAATTTTGTCATGTGCGGGAATCGTCACCCATTTGAAGGCCAGTATCATTTGGCTTATGACACCGATGGAACCATCAAAGGCGCCAGTTATCAGCTCTACTCAGACGGAGGCAACACCTACGATGTCAGTTTCCCTGTAATGGACCTGGCCTTGTTAAACGGTGACAATGTCTATCAGATTGACACTTTCCAAACCAAAGGCAAGGTATGTAGAACCAATCTCATCAGTAATACTGCCTTCCGGTCCTTTGGAACGGTTCAGTCAATTAACATTTCAGAAGAGGCCATTGAGAGGGTGGCGCATGAGTTGGGCATGTTGCCCGAGGATGTGCGAGAAAAGAACCTATACCAGGACGGCAATTATCATTGGAAGGGATTTCAAATCACCGACCAGACATTGGCAACTTTGAAAGCCTATGGGTTCAAGGATGTTACCTTGAAGAGACTGTCTAAGTTAAAAGGTGTCAAGTACGATAACAAAAAGGATTTTGAAGCCGCCGTGAACAGCGTGTCTCCAGAGTTTCAGGCTACCGAGAACATGTTGATGTTGGAGGAATACAGCAATACCTCCTACAATTTCACACCTTACCTCCAGGGATTGAAGTATTGCGACATTCATAGGGTATGGAAGGGCCTGAAAAAGAGTTCAGAATTTGAGAAACGATTAAAAGCCGTCCAAAAGTTCAACAAGGCAAACCGCTGGCGGAAAAGAGGCATCTGCATGATTCCTCACAAATACGGCATTTCCTACACGGGGCCAAGAGGAACCTTAAATCAGGGCGGCGCCTACATCATAGCCTACCAGACCGACGGCTCCGTTTTAGTGCAACACGGCGGGGTTGAGAGCGGCCAGGGCATTCAAACAAAAATGGCGCAAATTGCAGCGGAGACACTGGATATTCCCATCACTTACATCAAAATGGGCGACACCTCCACCGCTGTTGTTCCAGACGCCAGCCCCACGGCGGCTTCAACGGGATCCGATTTAAATGGAGGCGCCGTAGTTCAAGCCTGTCAGGCCTTGCGGGAGCGACTTGAGCGATTCTGCGAAGATCTAGAGCAGTACACCGTTTATTTCTCCAAATTCGACCCTACTACCATGGACGAAGAGACCAATCGCCAGATGCAGGTCGTTGTCAACAATTGGAGAGAGCGGTGGTCGGAATGCTGGCCAATGATCGTGAGTCTTGCCTATGCCAATCGAATCGACTTGACATCTGGGGCCAGATATAAAACGCCTCATTATAGCGCAGTAGACCTCGCCCATCCCTTTGGATCGCCCTTTTTCTACTTTACCTACTCAGCGGCCTGTTCCGAGGTGGAGTTGGATGTTTTAACAGGAGAGTTCACTCTTTTGCGAACTGACATCCTCTATGACACTGGCAAAAGTTTAAACCCTTTAATAGACGTTGGACAACTGGAAGGCGCCTTTATCCAGGGCGTTGGAAATTTAACCACTGAGGAGATGATATACCAGGGAGACAACCAGGCGCCCCGAGAGGGCTATCCCAACGGCGCCATGGTTTCATTTGGGACATGGGATTACAAGCCGCCGGGAAGTAAGAACATCCCTTTAAATTTTCAGGTAGGCCTGGTGAACAATGAGGGATGCAAACTCATACATAAGGGGCCGCGATTAGATGCGGCGGCAGTTAAATCTTCAAAAGGCATAGGAGAACCGCCATTGGTATTGGCAAACACCGTCTTTTTTGCCATAAAGCGTGCAATCTTAGCCTCATTACAAGACCAGGGCAAGAAACACTGGGTGGCTATGAACGCCCCAGCCACCATTTCTAGAATCCAACAAGCCTGTGAAATCAGTAAAGATCAGCTCAAGTTGAAATAGACGTCTAAAACTGATTAGACTTTTCGACGATTCGCATCATCTCCCGTTCCAGTTGCAAACGATACTGCTCAAGCTCTTCCTCGGTCGCCTTTTTGGGGACCGTAATGGGCTTGCCATAGACATAGCGAAGGTGGTTGAAGGGAAATGGCACAATCATTTTATCCCATGAACTCAGGATCTTCTTGCGTTTTGCTTGATAGGTCATGGGAACTATGGGAAGACCAGTTAGCTTGGCTGTGGTGATCACGCCCTCTTGTATTTTGTAAACTGGTCCGCGTGGGCCGTCTGGCGTTATGCCCAGGTCGCCGCCGGATCTCGCTTTTCGAATCATCGCCCGCAAAGCCTGTGTTCCACCCCGACTAGAAGAACCTCGGATACACTCAACACCCAACCACTTCATGCCTGCTGCAGCAATAGAGCCATCTTTAGAGGCGCTTGCCATGGGATAGAAATTTCGATCTTTCCTCTTGTGGGCGAGATAGCCGAAAGAACCTAAAATATTGCGGTTATGCCACGACACCACAATCACTGACTGGTTCTCGTCCCAAAAGCCAGTCAAGTTCTCCGGATGGATGAAAGTTTTGCGGCTGGTATAATAAAGAAACCTTAGAAACCAGGCGGTGATAAAGCCTAGGATGTTGTGTTTCAGGGAGTAACTGTTTTTCGAATTTTCTTTGTCTGTGGACAAGACAACTCCTCTTCGGGCTCGGGAGCCCTAATTCAAAACCAGCTCATTATACAATGTTCACTCCAGCCCTGTCCCAAAAATTGAAAAAGGCCGGTCCGAATTGGACCGGCCTGAATATTTACCACATGCCGGAATATAGCCCGCGTTTCATGAACTTGCCGTCGCATTTTTTGCCTACGTACTCAGTATCTTTCACAATCACCTTGCCCCGGGATATCACCGTTTCCGTAAAACCGGTGACCTCAAACCCCTCATAGGCGCTGTAATCCACGCGCATATGGTGCGTGCAGGGATTATTGATACTAATGGTTTCCGTGCGGTTTGGATCGAAAATGACAATATCGGCATCGCTGCCCACCGCCACTGTGCCTTTTTTGGGGAAG
>JBNKOV010000443.1:0-5053 GCA_050294955.1 Holophagae bacterium | reverse complement strand
TGACCAGGCCACCTCTTCCAAACCACAAATGGTGGTGATCAAACGGGCCGCTACCATATAGGGATCGCTGTTGGCGCCTGGCCTGCGATCTTCCAGGTAGCCATAACCCTGTTTTTTTACATGAAGGGGAATACGAATAGACGAGCCCCGATCCGCAACACCTGAACGGAACGTGTTGATGTCACAGGTTTCATGCAAACCTGTCAACCGCTGATCCAGCCCATGGCCATATACAGAAATGTGCTCTGAGTGCTTGGCCCCAAGTTTTACTACTGCGTCTTTAATAGCATCTAAGCCACCGGACTCTCGCATAGCCTTTGTGGAGAAGTTGGTGTGACAGCCTGCGCCGTTCCAATCGCCGGTTACTGGCTTGTTGTCGAAACTGGGCAATACGCCGAATTCTTCGCCCAGTCTCATGAGCAACCAACGGGCAATCCAGAGGTGATCCGCCATTTGCAATGCGCCATTATCCTCGTCCACACCTCGGTACCCCACCTGAAATTCCCATTGGCCGGGCATCACTTCCGCATTAATGCCATACAGAGCCAGACCTGCGTCCAGACAAGCTTCTGCGTGCTTCTCAACCAGATCTCTACCAAAAATGGCGTTGCTGCCCACACCGCAGTAATACGGACCCTGAGGACCGGGAAACCCATTTTCCGGCCAGCCCAAAGGCCGATTATGAGCGAAAAGAGTGTACTCCTGCTCAAAACCCATCCAAGGCTCAAGCTCTGCGCCGCCTGCATCCAAGGCCTTTCTCAGCGCAGCCCTCCCATTGGTGGAATGAGGCGTGCCATCCTGATTGAACACCTCGCACAAAACCAGGTAATTACCTTTCCCGCGAAGGGGGTCCAACACGAAGTTGACGGGCTGCAAAATAAGGTCCGATGCGGAACCTTCCGACTGGTTGGTTGACGAACCATCGAAATTCCACTCGGGGAAATCGGCCAGGGTAACCAATCCCGCCTCGGGCAAGTTTAGAACTTTTGCTTTGGATCTGGGTTTTTGAACGGGTACCGCACCGTCCAGCCATATGTACTCAGCCAACTTCAAATCTTTCATTTCTGCGTCTCCTCAACAGTGCTCATCGTAAAATCAAAATGGAATGTCGTTGAACGTGGACCGTCCAACATGAGAGGTCTATAGAGCACATCCCATGCCAAGCCAAATCAAGAAACCCAAGCCTTCGCCCAATCCACTTATTCGAATGGAGATAGAATACAAACTTATAGATCGCATCCCCCATTCCATGGGTGGAGAGAATCCTACATTTATGTAGATGTGGAATGCTTACCTACAAAATGGTAGGATGCTATTTCAGGCGCATTTCCACCGAGGTCTTTCTGCTAAAAAAAGCATAAAGCTAACACTTCCAAACATATGCTAGGAAAAACAACAGCAGCAATAACCATCTTCTCAACAGTGGCGGCTGGCCCACTATGGAGAGTCAGATCAAAATTTCCCACCAAAACGTAGGATTACTCAAAACCCGTGGTAGAACGGACCTTTTGAGCCCGCTCCACCGCAAATTTGCTTATAGTTTTTCCATGGCTTCAATAATTCGGTGGTTGAAATCTGTTCCAGAGAATTCACAGAGCTGCTGCAGGCCGGTTGGACTGGTGACATTGATTTCAATCAACATATCGCCCAGAATATCGATTCCCGCAAAGAAGATGCCTTGTTCCTTCAGGCCGGGGCCAACCCGGTCACAGATTTCCAGATCTCTCTGGGTAAGCGTGGTCGGGTGAGCGGAGCCTCCAGCATCCAGGTTATTCAATTCCTTGCCTTCTGGATGCAACCTTAAGATGGCGCCAATTGGCTCTCCATTCAGAAGCAGAATCCGCTTGTCCCCCTCTGAAGCCCTGGGCACTTCATCTTGAGCGATAATGCGTCTTCGACCCCCATGAGTCATCATATCTAGAATTTGGTCGAAATTGGAGCTGTTGGGTTCCATGAAGATAATTCCCTTGCCCGCAAACCCATCAATCGGCTTGAGAATGACCCGCTTTTTCCCCTCAGCGAACTGTTTAACCATTGCGGCGCTTTGGGTAATGACATTGGGTGGTGTGAGATCGGGAAATAAAACAGCCGCAAGCTTTTCATTCCAGTTCCTCAAACCGGAGGGCCGATTCAGCACCCGGGTTGTCGAGGGTAGGAGGTCCAAAATAAGCGTGGTGTAAAGGTAGGTTCGATCAAATGGCGGATCGGTTCGAATGAACACAGCGCCCATATCGCTCATATCTGTTTTTACTTTTTCACCCGGAGTGAACGGCTTTTTCATATCGTGATGCACGCCGGTTGGGGTCGCATAACCAAAGACCTGACCGTTTTTAACGAACAAGTCACTCTGGTCCAGATAATACACCTCATGGCCCCGCTGATGCGCCGCCAACATGAGATGGTAGGTGGTGTCTTTTTTGGGATTCACATTTTCCAGGGGGTCCATTACAAAAGCGATTTTCATGGGACGTGCAACTCCTCAAACTTGATTCCTTCATTATCGACGAAATCGCCAAAAAGGCAATATACGGAACCGCTAAAGAGAAGTTTTCCATTTTTAAATTTAACGACCCAGAGAGCCAAAACCATCGGGTTTGGGTTACAATGTGGATCACGGTCGAAACGGCCAGGGAGGATGTGGGAAATGACAACACGGGAAGCATTGGCAAGCGACTTTCGCTCTGACACCGTAACCTACCCGTCTGATGACATGAAAGCCTTTATGATGCAGGCCGAATTGGGTGACGATGTCTTTGGAGAAGACCCAACGGTTCTCCAACTACAAGAGCGAGTCGCCGGTTTAACAGGGAAAGAAAGCGCCCTCTTCGTTCCTACAGGCTGCATGGGAAACCTGATCGCTCTGATGACCCTGGCATCTCCTGGTCAGGTCCTCTACTCCGGCTCTCATTCTCATATCAAGCTGTATGAGCTGGGCAGTTACGCCCAACTTGCCGGATTAAGTCTGAGGGAAACGGATGATTCACAGGGCTATCTCGACCGTGCGCAACTGGCTTCCAACTGGAGCCCGGAAATATATTACATTCCCCAGCCTGGCCTCGTAGCCGTAGAGAACTCCCATAACATGTTGGGCGGCCTCATTTATCCTCCGGAAGAGTTGGAAAAGCTCCGCGCTTTTACACAAGAGAAATGCGTCCCTCTACACATGGACGGCGCCCGTTTATTCAATGCCTCCGTGGCCGCAAACAAGCCAATAACCACTTGGACCAATCTGGTGGATTCGGTCATGATCTCCTTGAGTAAAGGTCTGGGCGCTCCTGCAGGCAGTGTGCTGGCTGGCGGCAGCGACTTAATAAAAAAGGCTCTCAGAGTGCGAAAACTCCTGGGCGGCGGCATGCGTCAGACAGGTATACTTGCGGCGGCTGGTTTGTACGCCCTGGATCACAATATCCCCTTGTTGAAACGCGATCATACCCTTTGCACCTTGGTATACAACGGCGTCAAAGATTCTGAGATTTTAACGCCGGTAAAACCTCAAACCAACATCCTGATGCTCGACTTTCACCAACCTGTGGCCTCACAATTTGCGGAGTATATGGAAAGGCAAAACCTCAGATTAATGGCTATCAGTCATACGCGAGTGAGAATCGTATTCCATCAAAACATCAGCGATGATGCCTGTGACCGACTCGTGGAAACCACTAGAAAATGGAGGCCTGCGCATTGATTCTCGCCTACGATGTTACAGACAAACTCATTTCTATATCGAGAAGATTTGCAAACGGGACAGTGGAAACTCGAGAAATGGAGTACAGAAAGGCCGCTGAGATTCTACTTCCCACGATTCAGGAAATGATTGAAGACGAGCCCTTAACGGCCCTCGGCGTGGTCCGGGGTCCAGGTTCCTTTACCGGTATCCGCGTTGGGCTTTCCACAGCATTGGGAATCAAGGCCTCCTTAGGCATTCCCGTTTTGGGTTTTTCAAAATTCGAACTGGCGGCCAGAGTTATTGGAGACGGCCACTATCGAGTTGTCATTCCGAGTGTACGAAACCAACTACTTACAGCTATTTATCGAGGCGGGAGACAAAAAGGCGACCCTTGCGTTTACGAGCTGCCTGCCTTAGCCAAAGACTTGCCCATTCATGTGTTGGGAACCCTGCCAGAACTGGAGGCAAATCCGCTCACCTTTTCATTCACAGAAAAATGCCTGGACCTGTTGCATGAGCCTGAAGCCCATCACCCCTTAGAACCACTCTACATTCGCCCACCAGACGCGAAAAAAAGCCGAGCCCTTTTGGACAGGCTGTTGAATCCTGAATAGAACCGAACTAATCAAACTCAGCCTGCCCAGTTAAATGTCCCTTAACCCTATTTCAAAACAAACGCCCTAATGGTATACCCTTCCAGAGCGCCCAGGCCTTTTAGCGGGTAGTGGTAAAGAATTTCTTTCCAACCTCTTGGTTCAAAGAGGGTTTTATAATTCCTTGGCCAGTTTCGCAGAGAACCCTGGCTTTCATTTTCTATGGTAATAATCAACTTGCGCGCCACTGTGGAAACCTTATCCCAAAATACATCCTCAACATCGGGGTGAAGATGCATAAGCACAGCCATAGAGAAGACCAGATCATAGGACCTGTCTTCCAATTTGTGGATGGTCTTGGTTAGATCACCAAGCAGCACAGGCGATTGCGCGAGGTCGGGATAATTATCCCGAAGCATACCAACTGCCGCTTCGTTGATCTCCAATCCCCCAACAGTAATCCCCATTTCACGCTTGAGATAATTAAGATTGCGGCCAATATTGCAACCCATTTCTAAAGCAGACTCAATGGATTCCCCAGTTTTTTCGATAACCCCAACCAGCAAAGCGCTTCGTTCTTCCGGTATAAGGTAATCCTCGGGGTTGTTCTCCTTATCACCGGGAGAGGTCCAGTATTGGATGATGTCGTCCTGAGCAGCGTAATACCATTTCTCGCTCATCAATAATCGGTGGAGTTTGGGGATTTGAGCGCGGCCCGCCTCCGACATGACATCTTCACCACCGATAAGAAGATACAAATAATAGTCACCCACTTTAATGCGCCAACCCGAAA
>JBNKOV010000442.1:0-5052 GCA_050294955.1 Holophagae bacterium | reverse complement strand
ATCAAGCATTTGAGGAAAAGGAACTCAAGGGGGCTGCCGTTGTTTTAGAAGTGGGCTCTGGACGGGTGGTGTCAGCGGTTAGCGCCCCCGAGCCAGTGGCTGGCGTGGGCTTGGACGAGCTGATGGAGGACATGGACAAGCCGCTGCTCAATCGGGCTTGGGACCAGGTGTATTTTCCAGGATCCACTTTCAAGCCAGTGGTTGCTACGGGTCAACTGGAGCATCCCGACTTGGAGAATGAGGAGCTGCGTATAAGAACCGATCCCAATCGCCGGGTGGATGATCGTGCTGTCTTCATGCGAGTTAGAAATTATAGGGGTCTTGTGAGCCCTATTAAATTAGACATGGGAAGAGCCCTTGCCGCATCATCTAACACCTATTTTGCAGGACAGGGCGTTCTGCTAGGTGAATATCTCCCGGAGTTGGCGAGGCGTTACGGTTTTCAGTCCCAAATGAATTTGTTAAGTAACATCCCGGAGGCCAGCGACTATCTCACGGCGAAACCGTCGGGTTATCCTGCCAATATTGCCTACAAACGGGGTAACTATCCCTTGTACGCCCAGTATGCGCTGGGCCAGAACGCCATCAAAAGTCATCCCTTGCACATGGCCTCGATTGTTCAAACTATTGCCAACAATGGCATGTGCATAACGCCTACACTGGTGGCGGGTTGGCGTGAGGGTGGTCGGGTTCGCGACAATGATGAGAATTCTCGCAAATTTAAACCTTTTCCCGTGCCTGGAGGGGTGAAGGTGATAGATGCGAGCGTTGCCAAAAAACTACAAAAGGCCTTTTATAGGGGGCCAAATACCAAATGGGGAACAGGATATCGGGCGCCGCAAGTTTACCGACTGAAGGGTGAAAGCGGTGATAGGTTTATCACAGCTCATAGGAAAAACGCCCCTGATGGAGGCGAGCTCATTCCGATGGGGGGAAAAACGGGGACGGCGCAGGACGGTAATCGATTGCCTCATGCCTGGTTCATTGGATACGCTCCTGCGGATAATCCCCAATATGCGGTTGCTGTGGTGGTAGAGAATGTGGGGACCGGCGCGGAATTTGCCATTCCCATCGCTTCTAAGGCTCTGGCTGCGTCTTTCCAGGAATTTGGAGCCAGCTCTGACCCTGAACCAGTGAACTGATTTCTCCCAGCTCGGGATAACGCGCTCCGGTTTTGCCGTACCAGGGCGCGTTTCTCGAGCTTTTTTTCTAGGTTTTGCAATATGGCAATGACTTTAGATACGCTTCTTAAGGTGAGGGGTGGGCAAAATTACGGGCTGGAAGCGCTGGGCTGTTTTCTGATGGTTGGACTTTTTTGCGTTATTTTGTGTGGCGTAAATTTACTTGACTTCCTATGGTATTTGCTACATATACTTGGCGGGTATAGAGTAATCAGGTCTCATAATTAATAAATTTTCATCTTGTGGAGTTTGTAGCTCCATACAGATTTTGACAACATAGGAGAAGTTATGAAAAAGTTAAAACTGGAAAATGTACAGGTGCAAAGCTTCGTAACCAACCTGGAGGATGAAAAACAGGAAGGTTTAAAAGGCGGCGCCACCCAATACATCTGTGCTCCCACAGGTGAAATTGAATGCTGGACCCAGCACCCATGGTGCTATTATTCCGGAAGTCCCTGTACTCAAATCGCGTTCTGCACTTCACCCAAATAAACGAGGGAATCCAAAGCAAAATAGGGCTCATCACCATTTGGGATGGGCCTTTTTGTTTGGCTGTCTCTTAATAATGGAGGTGGATTCTGGGTCTCTTGCTATATTTGAGGAGATATATTCATTGCGCCGCGCAAAAATCTGGAACTGAGAAACCCAACTCGGGTCATTTGAGGCCATTTATGGAGCTCCTTAGGCTTGCCTGAGTATTTTGATTCGGTTTCTTGGAGTGGCGTCTGAATTTTCTTTCAGTATTAGATATACTTTGTGATATATCGCTGTTTAAATTTCTTGATTCGTGACAATAGATGCTGTATATACTTGTAGTGTATAGATTAAGAGGGATTTTGTGCATTAGATTTGTGTGTTCTATCGCTAGATCCCCACTGCTTAGATTTTCATAAGAGGAGAAAGTATGAAAAAGTTAAAGCTTGAAAGCGTGCAGGTGCAGAGTTTCGTCACCAACCTGGAAGATGCCCATCAAGGCAAGGTTAAAGGTGGAGATACAGATTACGGTTGTGGGCCTACAGGCGAAATAGAATGTTGGACCCGAATCCCGTGGTGTTACTATTCCGGCAATCCCTGCACAAATTGGCCCTGTACGCAAGTTCCCTAGAGTATCCCATTAAGGCCCTTCCCAGTTCGGGAAGGGCTTTCTACCACAAAAAAAGGCGTGAAAACGCTTCTATTTTTAATGACACCTTTTTGAAAGGGTGCATATTTTGATGATGCGCCGGGGTTCTAATTCAGAAATCGGAATATTTTTCCGTTCTCGTTGAGATGTTTCAGCTTTCGATAGGCGTCATGGTGGCTCAAGCCGTATTCTTCAATCATGACTTGAAATACCTGGGCAAATTCGTTTCGAAGTTGGGTTGCAAAAATGCCAGGATCATCTGAGGCCAGAACTACGATAGGCTTGATAAAGCGGGAGTCCCTTTTTAAGTTCAACCAGCGGAAAAGATGGTGGTCTTTGTAACTCTGGTACTGGGCAATCCGTACATTGCTGGTGGGCATGGCTTCAACGGCAACCAGGCGGTCATTCATCAGTTTTATGACCTGATTCTGCAGAAAGAGCAGAATCTCCTCCCCCACAAAATCGGTATCTATTTCTACTTTCTCAGAGTAAGCCGCTTTGAACTTGTGGGAGTGGTACAGCCGAAAAATCTCCATTGCCTGCGGATTGGCTTGCTTTCTTTCTTTGATTAAGTCCCATTCCCGCTGCGCCTTATTATCCAGCTTCTCGTTTCTCTGGTCTCCCGCCATGACAATGAGCGGGTCTAGATCTCGAAGCAGCCATCCACTGATAAAATGGGAGATCTGGGATAAATTTTTTGCCTCAGCATCCTTGCCGTAAATAACAAACCAATGCTTGTAGATTTCATCCTGGATTTTAAAGAGTTGATCGCTGAATCGCGCTTCTTTTGAAACCATTCGGTACAGGAATACCAGATTGTCCAGCCATTCACCTCGTGATATGGCCATTCTGTCCGGTGTTTTCTTTAGCCATAGTTTTGGCTCAATGCCAATGGCTGTACCGTGACCAATCCGGTTGCCCTGCTTGAGATTCAAGAAGGTAATTGCTTCAAGAATGGCTCGAATCCCAGAGATCAGGTGAGTGAAGTCTTCGCCGACATGATAGGTGAAATTGGACCAGCCTGCATTTCGAAAAGCCCGATAGATCGGCGCGAAAACTTCCGGTGGGGCGTGCAGCTCATTAGCCGCTGCGTCTACGCCCGTTAAGAACTCGCCCAGTTCCGGGCATTGCTTACGGAGATGAATTAGAATGCGCGCTTGATTGGCGATGGTCCTTCTTAAAAAATAGTGTCGGCAAATTCGGGAGTTCCTTGTTTCCGGCTTTTTGATAAAATGGGCCACCAGTCTCAACTCAAGCCGGGACTCTAAAATGTCCTTTTTATCCGGATCTGATTGGAGGCTTTTAGCGAGTGTGGGTCTGCTTTTCTTCTGCCGGTTCAGGTAGACTTTGTAGTCTCGGATGATGGTTTTCAGATATTCCCTATTCTCGGATGCCGTATTTTTGGGGGCGAATTTACCTTCTAAAAAGGCAAGGTCGCGACCGCTTGGCCCTTCCAACTGTCTAAACCGTTTCAGGAATGAGCGTTCCACTTGAGAACGCATTTCATTAAGCGTGATTTTCTGAAACTGGTCAAAGCCCTTCTGGTCTTCCTGTTGTACAATGAGCCGATTGAAGCCGTTTAGCATGAGGAGATAGGCGTGTACGAGTTGGGCAATTTTGTTTTTTTGGGGCGATTTGCGTAGGAGCTGAAAGACTTCCAGCCACCAAAGCGCCTCATATTCCCGGTCTTCAAGTTTCTTTTTCACCATGGCGCTAAAGGGGTGGTGTTTATAGGTTAATACGGGGATGTGCTTCCTTGGCTTTTTTAGGAGGTCCGCAACTTTGATGGTTTGGTCGGAATGGGGCGAAAATTGTTGCGTGATGAATTCTCGAATAACACGGGCCTGAAGGAGGAGATCTCGCACGCTTTCTTCCGTTAAGCCTTCGTGGGCTTGCAGGTAGTGCTCACGGACCTTTTCCACTTTTTGAGCCCTTTTAAGGTCTCTATAGGTTTTTATGGGATGTCTCAAGGCGTGTTGCCAGACCTCATCGGCCTCGGTTGTGCCGTTGAGATGGACGTGGAGATCGTTTAAGCCTTCTTCTCTGATCAAGGTTTCGATCATGGGGTGGTGGGCTCCAACAAGGGTAACCCTTTCCATGGGTCTGTGTTTTAAAAGAATGTTCCTCGCCCGTTCTGCTCCAAATTCCTGGAAAAAGGCATGGGTTAAAAGGGGTAGCGGCGTCACTCGCGTGGTAATGCGTCCCCAGGTTTCAAGGTGTTGCAATTCCACTTCCGCCTTCTGGTTATGGAAGGTAAGGTTTCTTGAGAGGATCTGGAATGCGCACAACAACATCTCAGCGAGATTCTCGCTGGTAAATGCGGTGTCACGATAGTTCAGATAGTAGTGGTCGGGGTGGTAGGGTTGAAATCGACGCACCTCCAAAAATACTTTTCGCTTTATTTGAGCTGGTTGAGGCGGGTTTCCCTTCCGGTAGTCCGCCAGCAGGGGCATGTTGGCCAGTAGGGCTTCCTGGAAACGGGATTTCATGGGCTAGCCTGCGTTTGTTCTTATGAATTCTGTGAGTATCTCCATCATTTCTAATCGTTTTTTCTTCGGCGAGCGCCAAGATTGTAAAAAATACTTATCTACAATTCTCACATTGACCTCCTCAACAAACTTTTCGAATTCTAACGAGGTGGGATTGGGACGGTCAAATTCAGTATAAAGATTTAAGATTGCTTCTTTGTAGTATTCCAATACATCCCTAAGATTGCCAAGGTAGCGTTGCTGATCGATTGATGGTTCG
>JBNKOV010000441.1:0-5061 GCA_050294955.1 Holophagae bacterium | reverse complement strand
TGTTATGGAGAAATGAGAAATTCTTTCATAGTCTTCTGTGTCGTAGAACTCGGCAGTAGCCGTACTGAAATGCAGAATAAGCGTACAACAGATATACAGCAAAGCCAGGAACGTGCGGTAACTCTTGCGAATGAATGGCTTAATCCAATTCATGGATTTCCTCTTCTGTTAAACCCAGCCGATCAGACAAACACGACCTGAATTGATGATTGGGGTCGTATTGATCTTTAATCTTCCTAAATTCAAGTATGTTGGGGTATGAGCCAAAAAACACTTCACGGCTCATGCGACAGTCCTTAGCAAGGTAAATGCGCCCGCCAAACCCAGTCACTACCTGGTCGAGTTGTTCCAAAACCTCAAAGGTAGAAGGCCTTATGGGAAAATCCACAGCTAGAGTGTAGCCTTCCATAGGGAAAGATAAAATACCTTCTTGTTTCCCAAATCGCTTTAAAACGGAGAGATAGGGCGGCGTGTTCAATTCAGCTATGGTCTTGAATACCGCCTTAAGCCCCTGCTCGCTACGGTCCAGCGGGATTACAAGCTGGTATTGGGTAAATCCCCGCCTTCCATAGAACCTGTTCCAGTTGTATACCCTATCCAAGGGATAGAAAAACTTGTCGTAATTGATGATGTCCCGCTTCCATTCCGCGGGAGCCTTGAAGAATTGGAGTGCATTAAAAGCCCTGATTGAAAGGTTGTTAAGTGTGAAGTTGGGCATAAAAAACGGCAGATTGAAAACTGCTCCTGTCCGAGGCAGTTTGAGTGGTTTTCGTACCAGTTTTGGCGGGAGATCTTCGAGCCGGGCGTGTTCTCCCTGCATGAGAACTGATTGACCCGGCGATGACCCGAAAGCCATGCCGTCCATCCAGGCTACGGAATGGGTGGCATCTCCCTCCATGGCCTCCATCAGTGGTGCGAGAGAGTCGAACCTCTTGATTTTTCTGACCATATAGGCGGTTTCAATTCGCTTCATCTGGATGGAAGCCGAAAGAATCAGTCCGGTTAACCCCATACCGCCAGCCGTTGCGTGAAAAAGGGGCGCGTTTTCGGTGGGTGAACAAGTAACAACTTCACCACTGCTCAATTGAATGTTCATGGAGACGACGTGACGGCAAAAGGAGCCCGCGGTCCGGTGATCTTTGCCGTGAACATCTGCTGCTATGGCCCCGCCAATGGTTACAAATCGTGTGCCTGGGGTAACCGGTAGGAACCAGCCATGGGGAATGATGATTTTTAAAATTTGGGCCAGGCTGAGGCCGGACTGACCGTTGAGCAGGCCCGTCTGCGGGTTGAAATCGACCAGATCCTTAAATTCCACAGTAGAGAGAACCGAGCTGTAAAGCGCTGCGTCTCCGTAACATCTGCCCAGCCCTCTGGGAATGTAGGCGCCCTGTTGATTAAGAAAGGCTACAGCTTGCTGGCTTTCTGAAAATGCGCCTAGATTTGCATCTACCCTTGGATAATTGCCCCAATTCATCAATTCAGTCAAAATAGCCTCCCGGGTTGTTCAACCAGCGGATGTATTTTAACAACAACCCAATCCTGAGTCACCTTATAAAGAACGGGAGAAATGAGGAGCCGGGTTGGCTGTTGGTTTCAGCTAACCCGGGATCTGAGTACCATAATTGAAAAACAGGGCTTCTATTTTATGGTCACCATTTTGAATAAAGGATCGTTCTCTGGCCACGGCCTGCGGCAGGGCTTTTTTTCCTTATATTGTTGAATACCTGCTTCCAAACGCTTTGCGAATTCTTCGTCCTTATTCTCTCGGGCCATTTCAATTGCCTTGTTTTGAGCCAGGATTGCATCGTCGAAACGACCATTCTCGGCAAAAGCCATGGCCAGGGTTTCTGTCATTTCAGCAGACACGCCGTTCTTCTTCATGGCTTCCAAAATAAGCAACGCCCTTTTGCCATTACGGACCCGGTCATCGGTGCTGGTGGCCGAAAGCCTGGCCAGAGTGTGGTGGGCAGGCATGAGACTGGGGAAAACAGTGAGGTCGTCCTGAATGCGCACAACAGCATCGTAATGTCTGCCCAGCCGAACCAGGTTCAGCATGCGTCCAAGACGAGGACCGGGGTTGGTGGGGTCCAGCTCAACCACGAGATCGTAATGGGGAATGGCGTCTTCGCTTTTGTCCGCCAGTCTCAAGGTCTCGGCCATCATGTAATGGGTGCGCGCTCTGGGAGTGTAAACCTGAGCCATGAACGGGTCATCTACAAATGGCTTTACATTCCCATTCAGACCCATATGCTTTTCGGCTTCAACCGTATTGCCAATAGCCTGATAGGACAAAGCCATGGCGTAGTTGACCGAAGATGCACGAGCCTGTCTGGCCAATACCTTTGCAAAGAGCTCTATGGCTTTTTCATGGTTCCCTTGGGATGCTTCCAACTGGCCAAGACCAAAAAAGGCGCCAACGGATTCAGCATCGATCTTCAGGGCTGCCTCGTAAAGGGCTCGGGCCTGTTCTTCCTTTCCAGCCTCCCGATAGGCGTCGGCTACTCTAACATTAACTGGCGCGCTGTCGCTTTTAAGTGAGATGGCTTTTTCTAGCCAGAAGAGGGCCTTATCTGGAGCATTCATCTCTTCGTAGAGGTTGCCCAGGAGATAGGGCCAGAGAAAATTAGAAGGAGCCAGGACATGGGCGTTTTGGAGGCACGTCTCTGCAGCGGGCCTGTAACTGAATGCAAAATAAAGGGAACCTACTTTTCCCCATGATTCGGCCTTCTTGTGATCGGGTTCCTCGGGATTTTTCTGAAGGTTCTCGCATTCTTGTTTTTGAGCTTCAAGGACTTTGAGGGCCTGAGGTTCCAATCCTGTGAGATCGGGATGGGTTACGGTCTGCACCTCATCGGGAACCTGAATAGTCTGTTTTGGTTCCGATGGCGTGCAGGCCAAAAGGCCTGTTAGCAGGAGAATCGCAGCGAGATTGCCCAGAAATCTCTGTGTCTTTGAAATGGGTGATGCTTTCAGTTTCATGGTCTACTACATCCTATTGATTTTGTGCATGTTTTGCAGGCGCGCCCTGACCTTTAATCAGAGTATGCCAATGATCTGTCTCCAAATTTTTCCAGGTCTCTTGGGACCCATCTGGCCAGTGTACTACAATAGCGTCGAATGTGGGATCCTGACCAAGGCCGAAAAGAACTCGAGGGTCGCAGGCTGAAGCGTAACTGGCGTCTCTCCGAGCTCTGCGCCACAGTGGCGGTTTTTCTCCTCGAAGCAAAGCCACCCTAGCACCTGCTACCACAACGGATCCCTGCATGAGTTTCAACCCCAACCAGTGGTTCTTGTTCCCAATCCGGTTTTCAAGCAGCCGTACCGGGCCGTTATTATTGGTGATGAGTACATCTGTGTCGCCGTCATTATCCAAATCCCCAAAAGCGGAACCTCGGCCAACCTCTGATAACTTGAAGGCTGGTCCCGCTTTTTCACTTGTTTCAACGAAATTGGAACCGTCCAGGTTGCGGAATAGGAGATTGGGTTGGTGCAACGGGTATGGATCGCCTTTGGCAACCAGTTTTGGGATGGTGGTAACCGCTCCATTGACTACTAAAAGGTCGAGCAGGCTGTCGTTGTCGTAATCAAACCAGGCTGTTCCAAAGCCTGTATACGCCTGGGATGGATTGGCAAGACCGGTTTGAATGGTCCGATCTTCAAAAAAGCCCTTGCCGTTGTTCACGTAGATCGTGTTGGTTTCGCCCGCAAGATGGGTCATGAACAGGTCGTCGTCGCCGTCTCCGTCAAAATCTCCGGCGTCAATGCCCATGCTGGCTTCGGGTTGGCCCATGCTGTTCAAGGCGCAGCCGGAAAGCAACGCAGATTCCTTAAACACCCCATTGCCCTGGTTCATCCACAGCAGATTGGCTTCGCCGTCGCAGGCAACGTAGAGGTCCATTTTTCCATCTTGATTCAGGTCAGATGCGATAATGCCCAACGAATTGCCCGGGTAATCTGCCAGGCCTGCTTGATTTGTAATGTCTTCAAATGAGCCGTCTCCCATGTTTCTAAGGAGGCGATCTGGGAGTGGGGGGTAGGAGAGGGGGTTGCAGTAATTGGGACCTTTGTTAAAACACTCCTGATTGTTTTCAAAGGTATAATCCAAATAATTGCCAATGTAGAGGTCCGGCCAGCCATCGTTGTCGATATCGGTGAAGGTTGCGCTGACGCTCCACCTGGTTTCCTCTGCGCCTGCTGGAGCGGTGACATCTGTAAAACGACCATTGCCTTCATTGCGATAGAGGCGATTGGGTCCATATGCGGTTACGTATAGATCTGGCAACCCATCCAAATTGTAATCGCCAACGGCAACGCCCATGCCGTATTCCTCGCCTTGAATCCCGCTGGAAGCCGTAACGTCTGTAAAAGAAAGAGTTCTCGAACCGTCCGGGTTGATGATAAGATCGTTGCGGTACAGCCGATCCCGCATGGGTTCAACATCAGGCGGCGGTTTTAGAACCCCCTTTTCAGGATCAGGCACGCCCCCTTGCACCAGGTAGACATCCAAATCACCATCGCCATCCATATCAAACACGGCGCAACCTGAGCCCATGATTTCAGCAATGTAATATTTTCCGGACATGCCATTGAAGTGCTGAAAGTTGAGGCCAGATGTTTGGGCAATTTCTGCAAATATGGGTTCTGGTTGCATTTGGCAGTTTGAGAGCGCAAAAAAAATGATGGTTGAAAATCCCCATGCGATCCGATTTACAGAAACTGGCATGCATCACCCTCCGCCGTGGAAGTCTACATGGGGTGGAGCCTGTAGTCAAGGCAGATAGCGGTTGGATGAGATTGGAGTTCTAAAAAAAGTGCGGATTGGGGCATATCCCTGATTTTGGTTGAGAAAAAATGGAAAGTGGCGTTGTGTAGTCCATTCATGGTATAAAGCTTGAGGGAGTTTACCATGATTCGATATTTTACATTTCTTATCTTTTTTGCATATCAGGGTCTGAGTTTGGCTGGCGGACCTGCGCCTTTCACCGAAGAAGCACAAGTCAGAGGGGTCACCTACCTCTTGGACCAGGTCTGGGAGGTAGTTCCATTTGGAGATGGGGT
>JBNKOV010000440.1:0-5069 GCA_050294955.1 Holophagae bacterium | reverse complement strand
CGCCATGGAGACATATGGATTGGAACCTTCAGCGATGGGCTGAACCGCTACCACATGGCGACGGGAGAATTTGATCATTTCATGCCTGACCCGGAAAGCGAAGACACCCTGGGAGACGGCCTGGTGACAGCCATTTTGGAAGACAGCAAGAACCGCCTATGGGTTGGCACCAACGGCGGTTTGGACATGCTGGACCAACAAACAGGAGCCTTCACCCATTATACGCACACAGATCAGTCCTTCAGTTTAAGCCACAACTCGGTTTGGGCCATTTATGAAGATCGGGCGGGCATCCTGTGGGTGGGAACGGATGGGGGAGGGATCAGCAAGTTGGATCCCAACGCGTCCCGCTTCGAGAGCTACGGTCAATCCAGCGGAGACGGCCTCTCCCACAACGACGTCTGGTCTTTGTGCAAAAATGAAGGGGGCGATCTTTGGATAGGCACCAATGGCGGGGGCTTGAATCGCTACAATAGCGAGACCGAAACCTACACCTCCTACTCCCACGACCCCAGCGATTTGGGCAGCATTAGCCACAACACCGTGAGGGCTCTGGTCATCGACCGAAACGGCGTTTTGTGGGCCGGAACGGGGAACGGGCTGAACCGGTTCAATGAGGGGGATGACGCCTTTACCTACTTCTTTCCAGATCCCATGGATCCCGATAGCATAAGCGACAGTAATATCTGGTCGTTAATGGAAGATCGATCTGGCCGGATTTGGATAGGCACCAAAAATGGCGGCCTGAATTGCCTGGACCCGGAAACAGAGTCCTTCAAGGTTTACAAGCATGTCGATCACGATCCCATCAGTCTCAGCTCGAATACGGTTCTGGCTATTTACGAGGATCGATCCGGCATGCTCTGGATAGGGACCTGGGGCGCTGGACTGGATATGTTCAACACCAAGCGAGAGGTGTTCACCAATTATCGAGCCCGGCCCGACCAGGTCGATTGTCTGAGTCATAACGACATCAATGTCATTTACGAAGATCGGCAGCGCAGGCTCTGGGTGGGCACTCAAGGCGGGTTAAACCTGTTTGACCGCCACAGCGCCCGCTTTACCGTGTACCGGGAAAAGGAGGGACTGCCCAACGACGTCATTCTGGGCATTCTCGCCGACGAACAGGACCGACTTTGGCTGAGCACCGGCAAGGGATTGGCTCGCCTTAATCCTGAAAACGGGAGAGTGCGGGTCTATGACACGGACGACGGGTTGCCTGGCGAACGGTTTAATCCCCTTGCGTTTTATCACAGCGCAGACGGGGAGATGTTTTTCGGCGGTGACCGGGGTTACACGGCCTTTTATCCAGAAAGCATTGTGGATAATCCTCTGCCGCCCCCCGTCGTGATCACCACCTTTCAGGTTTTAAACCAGAAGGTGAATCTGCCCCGACCCATCTATCTTCAGAAGAGCCTGGAGCTGAGCCATCGCGACATCATCTTTTCATTTGAATTTGCGGCGCTCAGTTTCGCCAACCCCAAAAAGAACAACTATGCCTATAAGTTAGACGGTCATCATGACGACTGGGTCTATTCCGGCCCAGCTCGCAGCGCCAGCTTTTCCAATATTGATCCAGGCAACTACACCCTACATGTGAAGGCTGCAAACAGCGATGGCGTATGGAACGAAGAGGGAACGGCCATCAGGATTCGCATTCAACCGCCATTTTGGAAAACCTGGTGGGCTGCGGTATTGTATTTGCTGGTTTTAACTGGCCTGATCTGGTCCTATATTCGCGCACAGCAGCGGAAGCTGAGTCACCAACGTTCTCTCGCCCGAAAAGAGCAGTTGGTGGCGGGTCGTTTGAGGCAGTTGAACAAATTGAAGGACGAGTTCCTGGCCAATACGTCCCACGAGTTGCGCACCCCGTTAAACGGCATCATTGGGTTGGCGGAGTCTCTGGCCGATGGCGCCGCAGGCAATCTTCCCGCAAGGGCGCGCAAGGATCTCTCCATGATCGTAGCCAGCGGGCGCAGGTTGGGCACGCTGGTAAACGACATCCTGGATTTCTCCATGCTCAAGAATCGCTCCCTGGAATTGAACACCAATCCGGTGGACCTCTACTCCCTCACCCATATCGTGATCGCTCTGAATAAACCCCTCATAGGCAGCCGCTTCCTTGATCTGATCAACGAGATTCCCATAGACGCCCCGCCGGTCCAGGCCGATGAGAACCGCCTGCTGCAGATCATGCATAATCTGGTGGGCAACGCGGTGAAGTTCACCGACTCAGGGAAGGTCGTCATCTCGGCTCTGGCCGGGCCAGAATACATGACCATCCGAATTCAGGATACGGGATCGGGAATTCCCGAAGAGCGCTTGCCTTGTATTTTCAAGTCGTTTGAGCAATTGGACGGCTCCTCGGTCAGACCGGGCAGCGGCACGGGGCTGGGGCTTTCCATTACCCGACAGTTGGTGGAACTGCACGGCGGGGTTATTGACGTAGAGTCTACTTTTGGCGTAGGCAGCATCTTCTCTTTCACGCTTCCCCTGGCCAAGGGCAAACCCAAAGCGACAGGTTCTGGAGAAGAGACCCTGCTCAACCCGCCCCTGTTGGAGCCCGACGACCTGGATGAAGCCGAAGAGAGGCAGCCCGTTGCGCCATTCTCCAGAAAAGATGGCGAGGTATTCCGCATTCTCATTGTGGACGATGAGCCGGTGAACCGCAAAGTGCTGGCCAACCACCTGTCTTTACAAGACTACCATATCACCGAAGCGGCAGGCGGGGCCGAAGCGCTCATGGCCTTCGATGAGGGCCAGCACTTCGATCTGGTCCTGTTGGACATTATGATGCCGCGCATGTCGGGATATGAGGTGTGTCAACGGCTCAGAGAACTCTATCCCGTAAACGAACTGCCTATCATCTTCCTGTCCGCCAAAAACCAGGTGGCTGGCCTGGTGACGGGGTTTGGTTCCGGCGCAAACGACTATCTAACAAAACCCATCTCCAAGGACGAGTTGCTGAGCAGGGTGCGCACTCACCTGCGCTTATTGGATATCAATCGGAACCTGGAGGAGAAGGTGGCCGAGCGGACCAGGGAAGTGGAAGCGCGAAATCAGGAGGTGCTCCACACCCAGCAACAACTGATCATGAAGGATAAAATGGCCTCACTCGGCACCCTCACGGCTGGGGTCGCTCATGAAATAAGGAACCCCTTGAATTTTATCGTAAATCTGTCCGGCCTGACCGGCGATCTCTCCCAGGAACTGAGCCAGATCATAGAGCCCTATCAGGCGCTTCTGGGTCCGGGCTCGTATAACGAAATCGAAGAACTGATTCAGGATATTTCTCAGAACTCCAGAATTATCAAGGGCCACGGAGACAAGGCTCACCATATTGTGAAGAGTATGATGGACCTTGCCCGCATGGACTCGGGCGTCACCCAATCCACCAACCTGAACGCCCTGGTGGAAGAATTCACCACCCTTGCCTATCACAGTAAACAGGCCAAGGAGTTGGCGGGAGACATCACCTTCTTAAAGCGCTGGGATAGAGACATCGGCATGGTGAGTTTGGAGTCTACCGACTTCAGCCGGGCCATAGTGCATCTCACCAACAACGCCATTGAGGCCGTAGAAGCCAGGCGGATCGAGCTTTCCGGCAAATTTGAACCGGAGATCCAGATAAAGACCCAAAGAAAGAAAGATCAACTCGCTGTTATAATAAGGGATAACGGCGGCGGCATTCCCCCGGAGAACCTGCGCAGAATTTTTACCCCGTTTTTCACCACCCGCTCCGCAGATGGTGAAAACGTGGGTTTAGGTCTGTCTTTTTGTTACGACGTCGTGGCGCATCTCGGCGGGGAGCTGAAGGTGAATACAGAAGTTGGCAAGTTTTGCGAATTCACCGTATTGCTTCCCTTCATTCCGGGTTGATCCCAGCTTAAAGCGCCGGTTTGCTGCAACCATACTTGCCATTGTACTTGCTTGATCCGGCTGCAATGGCGTCCTCGATGGAAATCCGGTTGAGGAAAACCGGCGTTTGCGGCCACTTCACCGAACCGGCTTGCAAGGGAAGCCCCAGCATGGAGCGCAAGGCGTTGGCGTTGCTGTTGGATGCGGAAACACCGGCTTCCTCTTTCTCGCGGTCAACAATGACACGCGAACCGTACAGCTCTGCAAAAGCTCTGCTTACAGGGATCTTAATGGCGTCGGTCACGTTCTCGTCCGAGTCCTCATGCAGCAGATCCGCTTCATCCACCATGTTTTCAACATCCATCTGGGTGTCGAACTCCAGGTAGTCTGCCTCGCGGGCGCCGGTAATCAGATTGTTCACCAGCAACAGGTCCTTGCTCCTGGAGGCGTTGTTCAGGGCGATAATGTCGGAAAAGCCCAGAACGTTGTTCCGCATTTCCACCTGAGTGAACCGGTCCATGCTGACATTGAAGGCCTGAGACATGCCGCTGTCCCATGAGAATAAAACGGTATTGTTAAGCACTTTGAATTGAGGATATTGATCGTCGCCAGCGTACTTGCTTCCGCAGAAAATGCCGGTCCCGCTGTGCTGAATCACCAGGTTGTTTTCGATGGTTATTTGAGAGCCTTTAAAGCCCGACACAGCCAGGGCCGCCTGGTTTTGAAAGGTGTTCATGACAATGTTGTTTCGCACAACCACTTCCCAGCGGGGGCCTTTGTCGAACTTGTCGCTTTTTTGCACATTAATAACCAGGCCGCCCAAGCTGGGGCTGGGGTTCTGGCCTTTGCTGGGGTTGGCTTTGGGAATGAGCTTGTGTTGCTTTTCAGATTGATAATGATTGCGGTCGCCCGCATCGATAATCAGGCCATCTACGGTGATGGGGGACGCGGGTCCCTGGTATTTCATGAGATCCAAAAACAACGCAGGGGAGGCGGTGTAGTTGGCCGTCATGTTGTCGCCCGAGAAAATCGTCTTGTGAGCGCCCCATGGGTCTCGTTTGGAAAAGGTCACATCGTAACCGCCAAAAATACTAACGGGCACATTGATGGTGTTGGAGCCATTTTTACCCCGCCCAAGGTACACGCCCTCGGCGATATGAACCACGTCGCCGGGTTGAAGCTTGGTGATGATGTTTCCCAAATCCTTGGCA
>JBNKOV010000439.1:0-5070 GCA_050294955.1 Holophagae bacterium | reverse complement strand
TGGTTTTCCTCCTTCTTCCGATTCGAGTACCCTGGCAATCCAGAACTACTGTACTACCACTTACTTGAACGTGGCATCTTCATTTGGGAATGGCGAACCTGCTTCCTGGGAACCGTGCATACACAGGAAGAATTAGACTACTTCTTCCATGCCGTTGTGGAGAGCGTAGAGGCCTTGAGAGCGGGAGGATTCCTTCCCCCATCTCCCAAAGGCCCATCCGGCGGCCCGGGCGGTCCCAAGCCTGGGGGCGCATTGAAGGATCCGCCAAAGGCTCGAAAACCACAGCCAGTCCACCAGGGCGATCACGAAAAGGGTTTTTGGACCCGCCACGAACCTATTGTGAAATCGAAGGTTAAGATCCCCTTTAAGCCCAAGTCGCCCAATTTTGGCATGTACTATTTTGGCAAATACGAAGCGGCATGGCGCGAGGACAAGTACAATCTCCTGTTTCAAAGCGCCGCCTATGCAGACCAGAACGGGTTCTCCACATTGTGGCTTCCAGAGCGCCACTTCCACTCCTTTGGCGGCTTTAGTCCCAACCCATCGGTCCTGGCGGCAGCCCTGGCCAGGGAAACCCGTAATATTCGCATTTGCGCGGGAAGCGCCGTGTTGCCCTTGCACCATCCCGTGCGCGTCGCAGAAGAATGGTCTGTGGTGGACAACCTCTCCAACGGCAGAGCGGGCATGGCGTTCGCTTCAGGCTGGCACCCCAACGACTTTGTGTTGGCGCCCGACGCCTTCGGATCTCATAGGGATCGGATGTTTCGAGACATCGAAACCATAAACAAGCTGTGGCGGGGCCAACCCGTCTCATTTCAAAACGGCGCGGGAAAACAATCGCCTGTCACCATCCATCCTCTGCCAAAACAAAAAGACCTGCCCGCCTGGCTGACCATCGTCAACAACAGCGAAACCTTTTACGAAGCAGGCCGCCTTGGCCTTGGCGTACTCACCAACCTCATGGGCCAGACGCCAGAAGAGCTTCAAGCCAACCTGGAGATCTACCGCCAGGGATTGGTAGAGAACGGACACCGCGTAGAAGACAGCAAAGTGACCGTCTTGCTGCATACCTTCCTAGCCGAAGATGAAGAAACCGCCCGAGAACTGGCCAGGAAACCCTTTTACGGATACCTGGAAAGCTCGGCGGATCTCTTCGGAAAACTGGTGGAAAGCGAAGGGGTTACAGCAGATTTCGAGCATTTAACTCCAAGTGACCGAGAATACCTCCTGGAAGTAGCCTATAACCGCTACCTGAAGGAACGGGCGCTTATCGGCTCCACCCACTCCTGTCAGGCCATCGTAGATCGATTGAGTCAAATGGGGGTCGATGAAATTGCCTGTTTCGTAGATTTCGGCATCGATGACCGTCAGGTCATGTCGCATCTTCCCCACCTCAACGCACTTCGAAGGAAATGCGCGTCATCAAAGCCATCGGGGCTCCACCTGCCTTTGGGTGAGAGACAGGCCCCGGAAAGCAAAGGCGAAAAAGCCCCCATAACCGAGGCGCAACGACAATTAAAAGTACTGGCTGAAATGGATCCCCAGGGACTGCTGGCCTATCATGATCCCATCTGCTTTCAATTAAGCGGACAAATAAACGCCAGCGCCTTGGAGCGAGCTTTTAAACAACTCATTTCTCGTCACCCATCCCTGCGCGCCTGTTTTCCAAAGGACGAGGACAACCAACGCATTCTGCCAGACATTCCATTCGCGCTTCAAAGGGAAGACCTGAGAGGAACAGATCCAAACGCCTGGTTTCTAAAGGACCGCGCCCCCTTCAACCTGGAAACGGGTCCACTGTTCGCTGTCTGGCTATTACAAATAGAGGTAGACAAACATCTGCTCTTCATGGACGCGCATCACCTGATTATCGATGGCTGGAGCTGGGTGAATCTCGTGGGCGAGCTGGCCCATTTCTACAACAAATACACAGGCCAGGCTTTACCAGACCTACCCAAACCACGCCCCTACAGCCATTTTGCCCAATGGCGACAGACAGCGCCGGTGGATGAACATCGCCAATACCAACAGACCCGTTTCCAAGACAGCTTCCCAGCCCCTAAACTCCTCCCAGACTATGGGGTTTCGGGCAGCCAATGGCAAGGCGCCCTGACCAGTTTAAAACTGGATGAAGCCCTTTATCAGAACATAACAGACCTGGGACGCCGAAACGGCTGCACCCTCGCAATGACGCTCATGAGCGCCATCGCCGCTCTACTCCACCGGCTCACCAGTGAAGAAGACCTGGCCATCGCCCTGCCGGTTTCAGGCCGCGCTCAAGCCGAACACACATCCATCGTGGGATACTGCACCCACCTTCTCCCCGTGCGTTTATTCCCAGCAAGAGACATCACCTTCGCCCAACTTTTAAAACAAACCCGCACGCATATGTTGGATGCGTTTGAACATCAGAACTACCCCTTTTCCAGCTTTTTGAGAGATATACCCTCCCTTCGTGAATCGGGCTCTCGCATTCCGGTTACCTTCAACTTGGACCGGGTCGCCGCTCTACCCGCCATGGGCGATCTCAGGTTAGGCCACCATACCTTTCCACGCAAGCATACCCGATTTGATGTGAGCTTCAATTTCTTCGCCTACGATACCGAGTTGCATCTGGAGTGCAACTGGCGAACCAGCCTGTTCAAACCCGCAACCATGGACCGTTTCCTCTCCTACTTTCAAGCTTTGCTCAAAGCCGCCGCAGCGGATGAGAACCGCCTTCTCAGCCAATTGCCCATGATGCCTGAGTCGGAAACCCGACGCATGCTCTACCAATGGAACCCGGAGCCTTCCAACTACCCTCGATCCAGTCTCATTCATCGGGAATTTGAGGCTCAGGCCCGCCGAACCCCAAACCAAACCGCAGTGACCTATGAAGGCCAAAACCTCACCTATGAAGCGTGCAACAAGAAAGCCAACCAACTCGCCCATCTCCTAAAATCCCATGGGGTTGGTCCTGAAGTCTTTGTCGCTTTCGCTCTCTCCCCTTCGCCCGAATTGGTCATTGCCCTACTGGGCATTTTAAAGGCAGGCGGGGCCTATGCGCCCATAGACCCGAGCCAACCCGCCGAGCGACTGCAATTCATGATGCGGGAAACCCGTTGCCCTGTTCTCATTGTTGACGCCCAAACCGATGGCAAAATCCCACAGCGGCAATCTAATCCTGAAACCCGCATTCGCCTGGATATCCATGACCTGGAAATCACCAACCAAAGCTCTGAGAACCTGCCCGCTACCGGCCATCCCCAGAACCTGGCTTACGTCAATTACACTTCAGGGTCCACAGGAACCCCCAAAGCCGTGCTGGTAGATCATCGCAATGTCCTGCGTCTGGTCTACGACACCGAATATGTGGCTATTCAGCAGGGCGATGTGGTGGCCCAGCTCGCCAACCCCGCATTTGACGCCATGACCTTCGAGATTTGGGGATGCCTGCTCCATGGAGCAACACTCTGCCTGTTGGATCGTCACAAGATGCTGGAACCCGAAAAGTTCCATCATGCGCTGGCCCATGGCGGGGTGAACATTCTCTTTCTCACCACGGCATTTTTCAATCAATGCGTATCCTGGCGGCCCGATTTCTTTAAAGACCTGAAATACCTGCTGTTCGGCGGTGAACGAGTTGACGCGGCGAAGGTGAAGGCCGTCCTGGAAGCCGGTCGTCCCAAACGACTGCTTCACATGTATGGCCCCACAGAAAGCACAACCTACGCTTCCTACTATTCGGTGAACGCCATTCCAGAGAATGAGGACAACCTCCCTATCGGAAGAGCCCTACACAACACAAGCCTCTATGTTTTAGACAGCCAACTCAAGCTGACGCCCCCAGGCTCTCCCGGACAATTGTTCATTGGAGGCGAGGGACTGTCCCGAGGTTATTTCAATCGACCGGGTCTTTGCGCCAGTCGATTCATCCCCAATGATTTCAGCGGCCAACCTGGAGACCGCATGTACGCTACCGGGGATTTGGTTCAATGGCTGCCCGAAGGACATATCCTGTTTTTAGGCCGCGTAGACCACCAGGTAAAATTACGCGGGTTCCGCATCGAGTTGGGGGATATCGAAACTGCGCTCACCGCTCACATGGCCGTAAATCAGGCCATCGCGCTCGTAGACGAAGGTGTAGAAGGGAAGCGCCTCGCAGCAGTAGTGCAAACCAGAGAAGGCGCTTGCACCGCAGCCGATCTACGCGCCCATCTCAGCGCCAAATTGCCCGAATATATGATACCCGCCCTTTTTGTCTTTATGGAATCCCTGCCGTTAAGTCCCACGGGAAAACTGGATCGTAAACAGCTCCAGCAAGCCATTGCCAGTCAGGCCACAACGGCCGATGAATATGTCCCGCCTCGCAACACGGTGGAGTCGCTGCTATGTGAATTGTGGTCCGACATTCTTCAATTGCCGCTGACGTCGGTGGGAATAGACAGCCACTTTTTCGAGAATGGCGGACACAGCCTTTCCGCGACAAGTCTCGCCTCCCGCATTCGGGACGCCTTTGGCGTTGATTTCCCCATCAGGGACATCTTTGAAGCGCCTACGCCCAGGAAAGCGGTAGCCCGGCTTTCCGCGTTAAAGAGAGACTTGGGCATCCCAAGACTTGAGCCATCAACGGACAACGGCCCTGTTCCCCTTTCCTTTGCTCAACAACGCCTCTGGTTCCTGGACAGTATGGAAGAAGTGGGCGCAGCCTACAATATGCCCGCTGAATTGCGGCTTCAAGGCCCTTTAAACGTTTCAGCCTTGGAACGGGCGTTGCAGCAAATCGTTCAGCGTCAGGCCAGCCTGCGCACCCGATTTGAAGGGGACGCGCCCCCAGTGCAAGTGGTCCAGGAAACTCAGTTCGCGCTTCCCATCACAGACCTCAGCCATCTCCCTTCAAGCGAGGCTTTGAAAACCGCACACGCCCTTGGATCCAAAGAGGCTGTGGCGCCCTTCAACTTGAAAAAAGGCCCCCTTTTCCGGGCCATGCTGTTGCGTCTGGATCCTCAGGACCATCTGCTTTTGTTAAACCTTCACCACATCGTCTTCGACGGATGGTCGTTTGGCCTATTTGTAAATGAACTCAAGCTT
>JBNKOV010000438.1:0-5081 GCA_050294955.1 Holophagae bacterium | reverse complement strand
GGTGCTGGGCAACGGGTCGTTGCGCTTCAACGAACTCAAGCGCGCCATGGGCAGCATATCGCAACGCATGTTGACCGTGACGCTGCGCGGTCTGGAGCGCGATGGCCTTGTCATATTGACCTAAACCCCAATAGGTTCTGCCGAGTATCCTCCGCAAGGAGGCTTCAAGTTCCTTATCTCTCAAGCCATTGGCCATAGCTCCTTCCGCGTTGACAAGCACATCAACTACACGGGCTTCCACTCCCGCATTATGGGGGTCGGGCTGTTCAAGCATGACTCTCAAGAATTTGTTGGTTGCCTGGTAGCGGTACAACGCTGCTTTAATTTTGAAGTGGCTGGATATGGCTGAAGATATGCCCGCGATTGAAACCAAGAATGTAATGAATGCTGCAATCACCAGAATTCTGTTTCTTCGAGTGAATTTGCGCAGGCGATAGGTGAGACTTGGCGGCCTTGCCGAAATTTCCTTGTCGTTGAGATAATGGACAATATCCGCTTTAAGAGCGTCTACGGTCTGGTACCGGCGAGTGGGATCCTTTTCCAGAGCCTTCATTACGATCCAGTCCAGATCGCCGTGGAGCTGGTGGAGGAACGTTTTTACATCGGTGATCTGGGTGGTCAAGGTCTTTCCTGCAAGCTCCTGGCCGCTTTTCAATCTGAGGCTTGGCCTTGGTGGATCCATCTCTCGATAAAAACGCAACATCTCATCAATGCTCATTCCTTGAAAAGTACTCTTGTCAAAAGGCAAAAGTCCGCTGAGCAATTCATATAACAACACACCTAATGAATAGATGTCGCTGCGAGTGTCCACTTCGTCCTTTCCGGCTCCCAACTGTTCAGGACTCATGTAGTCTAGAGTGCCTACAAAAACGCCTGTTCGGGTTTCAAAAGTACGTTCGGTTTGAGAATCTTCCAGGCCTTTGGCGATGCCGAAATCGATAAGTTTAACTACCGGTCTGTCCCCTTGCATCGTGACCAAAATATTGGAGGGCTTTAAATCTCGGTGAACAACCGCCTTCTGGTGGGCGTGAAAAACACCATCGCAGACCTGTCCAAAAAGCTCTAAACGTTGTCTTACCGTAAGGTTGTATTCTCTGCAGAAAACACTAATGGGCATGCCGTCCACGTATTCCATCGTGAAGTAGGGGTCTCCCTCATCGGTGGTGTTGGAATAGTAGATTCTGGCAATATTATTGTGATTCATGAGCCCCAGCACCCCGAACTCCGCTTGGAACCGGGCTAGAAATTCGGGGGCCACTCTTGAATGGTTAATGAGTTTTAGCGCTACTTCCCGCTCTGGATTCATCTGACGAACCAGGTATACGGATCCCATTCCGCCCTGACCAATTTTTTTCACTACTGGATAGGGTCCAATCCTTTGGGGTTCGGAGGAAAGGGAGGTTGGCTTGGGCAGGGTGGGGTCTTCATCCCCTGCAAATGACTGATAGGAATGGAGCGGTTTGGGCTGGGTTGGGTGAGAGTCGCCATTCTTAAGCGCGGCTTTCACATCGGACTCATCCAACATGGGCGCATAATCCTGAACCAGGTTTCGATCAAAAAAGGCGCACTCCTCCTCGTATTTCAGAATGCGCTGTTTCAAATTCTCAGCCACATCCGGCTCAAGGCTAGAAAGGAACGCCTCACGCGCTTCGCCTTCCAAATCCAAAGCCTGGTCAAACAGCTCAAAAAGCTGATCTTCGTTCATGATGTCCGACCTCCTTTCCAAAGGATTGGGAGCTGGAACCTAAAACAGGGTCGTCTGGCAACTCACATACCTTAATACGTATATCAGAGCTTTTTGGGCTTAAGCGCTTTTGATTGAACCGACTTTTTGGCAACTGTTGTGGCAGGGCTCCCTTCAAGCTGGTCTAAATAGGCCTGCATTTGATTTTCAAACCGGGCCATTTCCTTCTGAGGAATAGGCACGCCAGGCTCAAAGCGCTGAGTCTGGGGATCCACGTATTTATTGTTGATCTTCATGCCAAAATGCAGATGATAGCTGGTTGCATAGCCGGTTTTCCCCACGTAACCAATGACCTGTCCCTGTTTAACCCGAGCGCCGGGTCGAACCCCACTCGCAATTTTGTTGAGGTGAAAGTATTGGGTCAGCATTTTGTTGCGATGTTTAATCTCAACAGCAATGCCAGCGCCGCCCAAACGCCCTGCTGTGGAAACACGACCATTGGCTACCGCCATGACCGGTGTGTTTTTGTTCGCTCGGTAATCAACGCCGTTGTGTGCGCGATAGCGTTTAAGAACGGGATGAAAGCGCTTGCGGCTAAAGGATGAGGTAACATATTGAAGTTTTAGAGGGGATCGAAGGAAATCCCGGACCAGCGATTTACCACCGGAACTGTAATAACCCTCTTCATCTTCCAAGTCAAACAAAAAGGCGTCAACGACGTCGTTGCGGGCGTGATATCGAGCCGCTAAAATACTGCCGTATCCATTAAATACGGGCTCGCCTTCCTTTTCTATATAGGTTTCTTCCACCAGGATTTCGAAGGAGTCGCCCTTACGTGGGTCAGTATAGAAATCGATGTCCCAGGCAAATACTTTTTCAAGACGGGCGGCCAGAGCCGATGCTTGTTTGGCTTCACTGAGACTCCTAAACAAGCTGTCTTCAATCACGCCGTGAACTACAGCCGGCCGCACAAAGGTTTTAATGTCTCTGCGAACCAGGTTGGGCTCGCTATCCATGGCGTAGATATCATATATTTCAGCAGGTGAAACAGACAGGGCGAATTGAACAGGGATCTCATCTTTAAAACCCATGCGCCACTTATGCGATGGGTGTGACCTGCGGAAATCATAAACTGGAGTTAGGGTATTTATCAGGCTATGAATTTTCGCCCCAGTCAGCCCCAGATCCATGAGTTGATTATAAAAGGGACGCTTGCCAAATTGACCGTCTTTCCAAATAAGTTCGGGTTCGAGGGCGGCTGGCGGCAACGGAGGGAGAGTTACCAGAGGCGCAGTGACATTTAGGGTGGGTTCTTCCAGTGGCTCATTAAACAGATTGGCGCCAATGATGACCACGGTCATAAGGCCCGCCAGGCTGAACCATCTGATGTAGGGATTGTAGACAAATCCCCTCATTACCCTTTTCCCCAAGCCTCTTCTCATTTGAGCCACTCCCTCTCATATAGATACATTGTCCGGATAATGCTGTGCTTCACGCAAAATGGAGCCGGATATTCATCTCTAACGCAATATATTCTAACTCAAAACCACCAATCTGCAAAATCTGGATTAAAGTCAATGCCCCATTGCACCCCTCACAAAGACGATTGGCCCAAGAAAATGGTTGAAAAAAGGGTTTTTCTCCCCTCAGAAATGCGCTGGAGCTGCCTTATGGTTTGCAATAAAATCTCTATTTTAAATGGCGTCAGGAAGTTTCGCAGGGCGCCTGTCCATAGATCCTTCAGCGCCATTAGAGGTTGAAGGAATTGTCAGGCGGCTCCTCGGTCACAATACTCAGGCTTTCCAGCACGCTTTCCATGACCACTTCATCCCATTCGGTAAATTCAACCCCAAAACGTATATAAATCTTCTGGCTTCCCAACGGTTCAGGGTCTTCACGAAAGCTCCAACAAATTCTGGCCGTGAAGTTGAAATCCTCGCCGCCAAGAATGAGTCTGCCCGAAATGGATTCGGCTTCCTCTATGGCGTCCCAAGATTCATGATGCAAACGCAAACAGGCTCCGTTTCGGCTGACATTGATCGTCTGAAGGGCGAGACGGGTCTCGCCCAGTTGCAAAAAGCCCAGGGCGTCGCATGGAATTCTGTTATGAGTTCGGGTATTCACCATTGCGCTCTCCGAGCTTATTTTGTCTCTGTATCTTTCTCATTTGGCGCAGTTTCGGGGAAGTCGTCCTCTTTTTTGGTTTCTTCTTGAGTGGAAGCGGCTTCCGTTTCTGCCTCATTTTTTTCTTCTTCCACAGCCGTTGGCGGCTCAGGAGGTGGATGGGGCGTCTGAGTTTTTATCTCTGTATCTGAGTCTGAAGGCGAGGCTGTCGTTGTATCGCTCATTTCCTGTTCGAGAATCTCGATTCGATGCTCACGATCTACGATTTCACCTTCCAATCGGGCCAGTTCATCAAAAAAATCACCCACGGACGCTTTATAGCTGTCCTCTTCCAACGTACCTGACTTCAGCGATTCGTAAACGTAGCGGCCCAATTCCTTGTACTTTACATTGATTCGGTGCTTGATGCTTGCAATCTCAACACGTAAAGTATTTATCTTCCAATGCTTTTCGGCTTTACGCGATACTTTGACAGACAGATCTTTGGTAAATTCCCAGACCCGATCAACCAAAGGACGTTCTTGTTCAGCCATGTTCCTGCACCTCCCATTGGGTTTCTTTGCCTTATTGCCGTTCTCTGTTTGCATGACCGGCTGATTTTCCTTTTCTTTTATATCATTAAATGGCCATTCGCCCTAACTAAAATTGTGGGATTGGGAGTGATTCACCGATTCAACTCGTCCATTTTCTCAATCCTTCATGCTCTCAATATGTAATTTCTCTTAGCAGCTCATGCTTGCCTCTTGTTGTTGTAAGTCAAATCTTATAAGCTGTTTATCGTTTATGAGGCCTAAGGTGGACCGCCTGTTTGCCCCCTGGCGACTCTCGGTGAATCTTGGGTTTGTCGGATGATCGTCAGAAGCGCTTCCCCTGTCACCCTTGAAGATTTCATTAAAGATGAAAATGGGTCTATTGGCTGTCGATCTATGTGGCGTATCGTCTTACATTTCTTCACCGGGAAGGATAGATTTATGATGGGTTCTTCTCGTTTTTTCGTCAATTGTTGCCGGACAAATGTCTGGTTGGAGTAAATCCCGAAATTATTGAGCCACTGATTGCAGAAAGAGAAGATCGCCTGATAGAGCTGAGTGATCAGGCTCTACGGCAGGCGCCGTAACAGAGTCGCTATTCCGGATTTTCAGGAGGATTAAGCGATAGACTCTGGAGGATTAATAATGGTGGTGGACTTCCTGGGGGATTGTCCGGTGGCGGATTTCCATGGTCAATCCCGCCGATGAAGTTTACCTGTTCTGCTTCGGAAAAAAATCTCATT
>JBNKOV010000437.1:0-5098 GCA_050294955.1 Holophagae bacterium | reverse complement strand
GAACTCGTCTTTTTGGTAGTAGTCGATAATGGACGGATCCAACTGGTTGGTATTGGGATCCCCGGTGATGAGGTTGAGAATGGAGTCTACAGCGCCAATGGCGGCTGTTTCGCGGTCGGCGCCCGGGGTGAGCAATAACACCGCCTTGGCGCCGCCTTCGGGAATGTCTTTGTTCTTCTGCTGTTGGGCGTAGGAGAGGCCAGCCACTTCGTCGAAGAGTCCCGCAAAAGCGGCTTCGTATTGGGTGGCGTCTCGCGGCATGACGATGCGGAGCCCGCCCCGCGCTGTATCTCTGTAGCGGACCTGGAATCCCCGGTAGCCACGGCCAATCATGAAGTAGAAGCCAAAGGGCTTGTTGGGGTAGTGGACCGGGTTCAGCACTTCCGGATCCATGCGGAAGGACAGGCCTGTCTTGCGAGAGAAGAAGTAGTTGGTGCGCAGTACATGGTTCAGGAAATTAAGGGCTTCCTTGAAGATGTCCTGTTCGATCCGGTTGGAGATCTGGCTCACGCTTTTTGCCAGTTCTTCGGCTTTCTTGTCGGCCTGGTCGCGCTCTTTCGCGGTGGTTCGCGTGTCGAATCGCTGCCGGAAAAAATGGACCAGCGCTTTCAGCAGGTCGGAGTGGCGAACGAAGGTTTTGCGGATGCGTTCTTCGGAATAGTAGTAGGGGTTCTGTTTGGAGAGGAAGACCTGAACCCAGCAGGCGACGGCTCTTATGAGGTTGATTTCGTTGATGGAGAAAGAGTCGTCTGGGGCATGGTCAATCCACAGTCCGTCGAAATGGTCGATGTCTACCCAACGCAGTGATTTGGCTGCTTTGTTGAACTTGAGGAAGGGGACGAATTTGTCGTCGATGCGGCTGCCCGTGTTGTGCCTGATGATGATGGTGAGGATGGAGATGGGCATGTCGGTATGTTGGTTGACTGTGGCCACCACGCATCGGTTCACCTGGAATCCGTACCGCTCAAGCAGGGAGAGAATGCTGAACAGCGTTTGGCTGATGGGCATTTTCTTGTAGGCGATGTCCAGACGGGCGTATTCGTGGAAGTAATCGGGTATTAAATGGGTGATGGCGTCTTCCCGATCCTTGATCTGGGTGTAGAGCATATACAGTCGCGCCAGTCGTCCGGGTGTTGCGTGAATGACCATGTCGTGGTCCAGGTTGTCTAAAAAGGCGTCTCTGGATTCTGGGTCTTCTTCTGAAAGCAACTGTCTGGCGTTTTCAATCTTGGCGTTGCTCTTCTCGTTGCTGAGATCCGCTTTGCGGAATTTTTCGGTGAAGAAGCTCGCAATGAGGAGGAGCCGGTCGTTGGAGGTGAACAGCGCGCCGTGTTTCACATCCAGGTCTTCGATGCTCTGGGCTATGTCCAGGAAAATGCGCTCTTCATTGCCCGGGGCCAGGAATGTGGTCTTAGAACGGTCCCTGTTCCACAATTGCAGCTTTTGCTTGCTTTCGAAAATATGGCCGGTTATCACGGCGTGAAGGTCTCGGATTTTTTCTTCTCGCGGCGTGGTCTGGTAGTAGAACTGGGGCATATTGGAAAAGAACCAGGGGGTTAATATGCCAATGGACTGATCGATCGCCACCCGGGCCGAGGCCTTGATGTCTTCGATGTAATTGTCCAGTTCCGTTCCCTTTTTGCCTGTATTCACCTGCGCCCAGACGTCTCCGCCGAAAAGATCGGTTCCGATGATGTCACCGGGCTCTTCGTACATGAGATCATCGTCGAGATGTTCCCGGTTGGCTGCTTTAGCCGTGCTTTTGTTCTTCGTAGCCATTTTCACTTCCTTGAACCCTGCTGGTTTCGTTAAATTCTAACCCAAAGCGCGTCTTCTCGCGAGGGGAAATAAGAGGTTTCCCAAGAACGCGCGATAAAAGCGGCCGTTTAGGTTGAGATGAGAAAACGACTCGCTTTTGGTATTCCAATACTTTGACAATCCATCTTTTGGTCTGATGAGGGATCTTCGGCGGCTATCCCGCCATGTTATTTTCGATAGGTCCACTCATCGGAGCGAAAGGGATCTTGTGCAATCTCCTCGATAGCTTGATTATCCATAATGCCTGATTCGGCGAGATCTTGAAATGTTACGCCGAATTCCAGGGAAAACGCCTGTTGCAGCAGGTTTGCCAGTTCCGAGCGATCCGGAATGGGGCGTCCCGCGTTTTGGTAGAGATCTGTGAGACTGATCATGTATTGATCCATCTCCATGTTGGCGCCGGTTACCGCTTCCAATATCTCCGCGCGATGGATGATTGGAATGCTGCCATGTTGCAGGAAGCAGTCTTTTCCCAATTTTTGAGCGCTTCCTATGAGCTTCTTGCCCCGAGCCTCAATCTCGGATTGAGAGAGGGATGCAAAACAGGGGGCGTGTCGCATTTTTTTAACCTGTGCGGCGGTTTCCTCGCGTTCCCAGGCCCGTCCCGAGTCTTCGCCCAGATTGGTGAAATGCTCTAACGCGCCGCCAATAAGTCGGTAATTATGAGAGACGCGCTTTTTAAAGGGTTCGGTTGTGGGGGCGATGACCGAGTAGGTTATTTCGTTGAAATCATGAAGCACGGCGCGGCCTCCGGTCCATCGGCGGACCAGATCCACGTTGTAGCGTTTCATGGCCTCGGGGTTGACGCATTGCTTCCACAGCTGGTGATAGCCCAGGCTCAGGGTGGGGCGTTCCCAGCCGTAGATGCGAAGAACCGGTTTATTCAGCTTGCCCGCTTCAACCAATTTCAGGATATGTTGGTCCACAGCCATGTTCATGGCGGCGTCGCGCGGCTCTTTTTCAGAAAGTAGGAACCATGTGTTCAAAGATCCCTCACGTTTTTCAATAGAAAGACGGCGCAAAAACCAGGAGGTGTTTGCGCCGTTATGAACCGATACATTACCCGATAAGGGTGTCGATATCCACGTAGACGAGGCCGTGAGCCTCGGCTACTGCCTTACAGGTGACATTGCCTTTGTAGGTGTTTACGCCAGCTTTCAGGTGGTGGTCGAAGCGAATGGCGTCTTCTACGCCGTGTTCCGCCAACTTTAACGCATAGGGCACGGTGACGTTGGTTAAAGCAAAGGTGGAGGTTCGCGGCACGGCGCCGGGCATGTTGGCCACGCAGTAGTGGAGGATGCCATCTACCTTAAAAACGGGGGCGGAATGATAGGTGGGGCGGGATGTTTCCAGGCAGCCGCCTTGGTCTACGGCCACGTCTACCAGAACCGATCCGGGTTTCATGATCTGACGGATCATGGCTTCGGTAATGAGTTTGGGAGCGGATGCGCCTGGGATTAATACGGCGCCGATGACCAGGTCGGCCACCTTCAGTTTCTCTTCCAGGTTGTAGCCGTTGCTCATCAAGGTATTGAGACGTGAGCCAAAAACATCGTCCAAATAACGCATGCGAGCCATGGAGCGTTCCAGAATGGTGACCTTGGCGCCCAGGCCGATGGCCATTTTCGCAGCGTTGATGCCCACAATGCCGCCGCCCAGAATAATGACTTCAGCGGGTTCAACGCCGGGCACGCCGCCCAGCAACATGCCCAAACCGCCCTTGGTGCGTTGCAGCCAGTGAGCGCCAACCTGCACGGACATGCGGCCAGCCACTTCGCTCATGGGCACCAGAAGGGGCAGGGAACCCAGGGGATCGGTAATGGTTTCATAGGCTACGCAGATGGCCTTGCTCCTCAGGAGCCCGAGGGTTTGGGCTTCGTCTGGGGCAAGGTGAAGGTAGGTGAAAAGGATCTGGTTCTCGCGGAGCATGTTGTACTCCACTTCTTGAGGTTCCTTTACCTTGATCACCATTTCCGCATTATCAAAGATCTCTTTAGCCGTGCCCACAATACGGGCGCCCGCTTCTATATATTCATCATCCAGAAAGCCGCTGCCTTCACCCGCTTTTGACTGGACCAGGACTTCGTGTCCCGCATCCACCATAGCTTTAACGCCAGCCGGGATAATACCCACCCGGAACTCATTGTTCTTTATCTCTGTAGGGGTTCCAATAATCATACCCTTTGACCTTCCTTCTTCGGAGATGATTTTGCCGATGTCTTTTTGTCATCTTTCGGCTGGCTATCTTGTTTTACCATGTGAGAATAGCCCTCAAAAAAACCGCCAGGGCGGTGTGAGAATGTTTTGGTGGTGATATCGCCAGTTAGCTTGCCTGTGGTTTCGATGGTGATCTCTTCACGCGCCTCCACATTCCCGTTCACTTCTCCTCGGACAATAATCGAGCCGCAACGGATTTGGGCGTCGATCTTGCCTGATTCTGTGACAATTAACTGCTTCTTGACGTTGATTTCGCCTTCTACGCGACCGGCGATAACCACGTTTTCGTCTGAGTGGATTTCGCCTTTAATGAAAAGGCCTGATCCAAGGCTGCTCTCTCCGGATAACTCATTCATTGATGACGCTTTAGTCTGAGTAGACCTGACTTCTGCGGTCGCTTCCTGCTTCCGTGCGTCTTTTTTCCTGTTCCAAACCATTGGCTTCTCCAGCCCTCGTACTTGATGGGTTTTGCCGGGCCCTTTCGCAAATCCAAACGAGGGATCCTGTTTCCGAAACCAGCGCTTATTCAATCATTTATTTTATAGAAAACGCTCGAAGCCCCACACAATCTGTTTTTCTGAAATGGAGCGGGCGACGAGACTCGAACTCGCGACACCAAGCTTGGGAAGCTTGTACTCTACCAACTGAGCTACGCCCGCTAAGCTCTTCCGAACATTAACAAAGAAAGATGGTGGGGTCAAGCAGGATTTTGGCCGTAAATTTTTATTTTTTCAGCGGGCATGTTCAATTGAAGTCCCACTCTCAAAATTCGTCTCTGTGCGGCATGGCCCAACGGACTGCCCCATTCTGTTTTTATGGCTTTTCCCGCTTTGACGGGCTCACCAATGCGGTCTCCCAAAAGCGGTTGTAGGGGTGGATGGCGTGGGTCTCTTTTTCCCCTTTAAAAACCGGCAGGCCTTTGGAATACCATCGAAAAACGCCGCCCTTCAAATTGTAGACGTTCGATGCGCCTGCGAGCAGGGTTTTCGTCTCGGTTTTTTCCAGGTAGATGGAGCTGCGATAGCCCACGGAGCAGTAGAAGATGAGCTTTTTGTCTACAATG
>JBNKOV010000436.1:0-5099 GCA_050294955.1 Holophagae bacterium | reverse complement strand
ACGACACTTTCGCGGGGTTGCAGAGCAACCAGGAGAGCGGAACCCGAATTCTGTACCCCCATGTCCAATCTACGGAAACCCAGTGGACGGGCCTGGTGGCGGTGAACACCTCGGAATTCCTGGACGACCTTCACTTAACCCTATACAACGAAAACGGCGAAGCCCTCTCAACCACAACCCTGTTGGCCATTGCGCCAAAAGCCAAGGTAACCCGCCTGGTTCGAGACCTGTTCCCAGAACACGCCGAACAGGGCGCGTGGGTTGAAGCCCAGAGCCGTTTGGGACATGCATGGTCCGGTTTCCTGCTGTGGGGAGACCAGGGCGGGAATGTGCGACACCATATGTCGGGCATGAAAGCAGAGGTTCGTTAGGTTTGTGAAGAGCGGTTCGGGTTATTTTTCGACCTTAAATTTCTTACGAAATTCGGCTGGCAAGGGATCGTCGGTCAGGAACAAAGGCGTTTTTAAGTTCATTTTGGTGCATTGGCCTTCTTGATCACACCACTGCAAGTAGCCATGACCTAGATAGTTGAACGTCCAGGTGAAATCCAAGACCTGATTTTTTGGGATGGTCCAAGTCAAAACACATTCACGAACCATCTTTTCTTGGGCAATCATGCCCATGGGTTCCGGGAAATTCCAGGCGACAATCTCAACGCCATCCCCTGTTCCGCGAACCTTAAATTCAACAGAACAAATAAAGAAGCCCTGGCTCAGCATGCGGTAAATAGGAACGGGACAGGTCTCAATCTCCATCGCGCTTACAATGGGCGGTTTGCCCGTTGGTTCTCCAAGGAAACAGGTTAACGAAAAAATGAGCATGAAAATCAATCTACCTTTTGAGGTGTGCAACTATCTGGCCAATTTAGCCTTACTTGACATGGCTACGGTTAAAGAATTGCGTTTGTTAAAATACGAGGTTTCCCTCCGAAAACCGGGAAAACCCAGGACATTCAATAAGCCGAGGTTTATGATGGAGGAAAATCACAGCTCGGTATCCTCCAAATATTTTTTTAGGATGTTTTCGGGTATGGCTTCTTTTGTGTTGTATAAGCGCATGGCTGTTTTCACTTTAGTGCAATGGCCCGTCTCATCGCACCACTGTAGATAGTCCCCCAGTTCTGTTCCGAAATGCCAGGTGAAATCCAAGACTTCGCCCTTGGGAATCTGCCAGGACTCGATGCATTCACGAAGTTGTTGTTCATGGACAAACAGACTTACCAGCTCAGGAAAGGGAAAGTCTACGATCTCTACGCCCCTATCTCCTCCCTTAACCCGAAAATCAAGCGAAAAGGAGAAGACGCCCTGATGGAAGGTACGGAATATAGCAATTGGACAAGTCGTTATAACACGGTCTTTTACAGCAGGAGATTCGCTTATTGGCTCACTGAGGAGAACGGCGAATAGGAGTAGGAACATGGCATTCCACCTGCTTTTTAGATTCCACTGAAATCTGGGCCTTCAGGCCCGGTTAATTATTATTGTACATGATGCCCGCCTCAACCTTGGCAAAGTTAAGGGCATTGGGTTAAAGTTTATGGGTTGAAACAAATCTGGGCTCGGAACATCCCCATATTCCGATCACACTGGCGTTCTTCACTTTCCATGCCTCGTCCATTGAAAAATGTATTATTGAGCCATTGCTCTGCGCCTCAAAATAGGGGCTTCTTGTAGGACCGATTCAAAACTCGCTAAAATAACGGTAAGCGCGCTCGCGAAAGGCCAAACAAGAGGGGTCTCGCGTCTCTTTTTATCGGTTTAAGCAATCATTTGTAATGCAGCCGCCCCCCCTCTAATATGCTCGTCAAAAGGCGAGTTACGCTTTAAACTCGTCATTTATGCAATAAACTCGATGGTTACGCATGAAACTCGGTGCAACTCATCTAAAACTCCCAGGTTTTAAAAAAAACTCGGTTAGATGCAATAAAACTGGGCGATATGCAATAAAGCTCAGCGCATATCATCGGATCCATCGTTTACATCCACGAAATCTGTAAAGGAATATCAAAATACATCATAGTTATCACAAAAATCAAGGCGCTACTCATTTAAACGAGTGCGGCTTCTCAAGAAAACAAAATTTTTATGCAATAAACAAAGTCACTTTCATTTTTTCAATGGTGAAATTCATTTTTCTCGTCGCCAACCAGACGAAAAACACAAATTTTATGCAATAAACCAGGTGCAATGGATTTGACCCAACCCGCAAATGACGGAAATGAACCCAAGCTCGGGTTTCATCGCCATGGTTATCGAGTGACCATGAATCATGGTGCGGAAACGGGCTGGGTCTTGACTCATTTTTCCCGCCAAAAAGCAAAATCCACCTAAAGTTTCTGTTTTCCAACACCCACATGACTCGGCGCTGCTCAAACCAGGCAATGCAAGGTTCGCTTTTCATATCAGCTCAACTGATCGGCTTGGGTGATGCAGCTATGCATTTTTCATGGGATGAAGCGACAGGGTCAGGTATAATGGACCTTGTAAGTTCATCTATTGAGAGGTTTATCCATGTCCAGGAAACTTAAGCGCATCCTTTTTCCCACAGATCTTTCCCCCAATGCCGAGGCAGTGATGGGTCATGCCCTTTTCCATGCTGAGGTGAATCAAGCCGAGCTGCATTTTCTGCATACGATTTCTTTGAAGGATGACGAATCCGCGACCTTCCTACCCGATCCCGAGGTGATCTTGGAGAAGATGGAGGCCTCTGCCCGGGTTCAAATGGCGGAATCGCTGGAATTGCATAGGGACAATGTTTTCAAGATTTTGGAGCGAACCCGCAGGGGCGATTCCATCTCACAGGAGATTTTGAAATATATCGATGAACACGAGATAGACCTGGCCATTATTGGCAATCACGGTCGCCAGGGCATTAAGCATTTCTTTTTGGGCAGCGTGGCCGAAGAGGTGGTGCGCATGGCCAATTGCCCGGTCCTCACCATTCGCACCTCTGCGGAGGAAATGGCGGTTCGACCCCTTCGCAAGATTCTGGTTCCTGTGGACTTCTCTGAGCAATCCAAGCTGGCGCTGAAAGAAGGACGCGCACTTGCCAAACTTCACGGGGCCTCGGTTACGGTGTGTCATATCATCCAAAACAGTTTTTATCCCGCTGGCCCGGATACGGGGATTCAACCGCTCAATGAACTGCTGCCCGATCTGGAATCCTCCCGCCGGGAGCTGTTGGACGCGCTGATCGCCGAAGAAGGGGCCGATGCGGAACTCTCTACCAAAATTATGGTTGGCAACGCCTATCAGGAGATTGTAGAGGCGGCATCTGCTGAGAAAGCAGACATGATCGTCATGGGCTCTCACGGCTACAGTGGGCTTGCCCATCTCGTGCTGGGCAGCAACGCGGAACGGGTCATGCGCATGGCGCCCTGTCCGGTTATGGTGGTGAAATTGCCGAAAGACCCGTCCTAGGCGTCTACATGGGAGGTTCGGTGTGATAAGAACAGGACGATGGTCAATAACATGACCGCCCCTATCTGATGCAGCGAACCCAATGCGACGGGCACTCTCATGAGCAGGGTTGTGATTCCCAATCCCACCTGCAACAGGAGGAGCGCGGGCAGGAAATGGATGGCTTTCGGCATGTTGCTCTCACGCCAGATCGCGCGTTTTCTAAAATAGTAGATCAGGACGACGGTGGTCACCACATAGGCCATGCAGCGGTGGAAGAACTGAACCGTGACGGGATTGTCGAACAGGTTTAAGACGACCGGAGTGATGGCGGTCAGTCCTTCTGGAATCCATCGGCCATTCATGGTCGGGAAGGTGTTGAAGGCGTGACCGGCATGCAGTCCGGCGACAAAGCCGCCGCTGATGATTTGAAGGGACACCAGACACAGCAAGCCAATGGTCTTCCAACGTATCTGCTTTAATTGCTGATGTGTTTCGTTTGCGAAATGCAGGGAGAAGGCAAACCACAGAGAAAGGGCGTAAACGAATGTGGCGAGAGAAAGGTGAAGGGTGAGGCGGTATTGGCTGACCTGGGGCTTGTCCACCAATCCGCTTTTGACCATATACCAACCGATCAAACCCTGCAATCCGCCCAGGAAGAACAACAGAACGCCTCGGCGAATCATGGGTCCCTTCAACCACCGTTTCCACAGGAAGAAGATGAAGGGAAAGGCAAAGACAAGGCCGACAAGACGACACAAGAGGCGGTGGCCGTATTCCATGCTGAAAATGAATTTAAATTCGGACATGCTCATGCCCGAGTTCACTTTCTTGTATTGGGGAAACTGCTTGTATTTCTCGAACACTTCGGTCCAAGCGTCGTGACCTATGGGCGGTATGGAACCCATTATGGGACGCCAATCCACCATTGACAGGCCGGAGCCGGTGAGTCGAGTGACGCCACCCAACAGCACCATGCCCAAGACAAGAGCGGCTATGACATAGAGCCAGATGGCTACATATTTTCGGCCCTGAGGCGCAACGCTGTTTCGCATGGTTCCCGTTCTCCCGTTTCATGGTCGCAGCAAGGGCCGCGATTTCCCAGAAATAGTATGTTGTTCCGGGCCGTTCGTCAACTATTTTAGGCCCTGACCCGGTCCGGGCCTTACAAGAACAACCCGATGGCTGTCCCCTGCCCGAACGCTTGAGACGGGATCCTCAGGTACAGAAATAGTTGGACCCTGCACGGAGTCTGGCAAGGCCCAACGCAATTCTTAAGACGAGGATTGGTTCTTTTCTTCTAAAAGGGCGTCCAAACTCAGCCGCGCATGGCGCATGTGGGGAATGACAATGGATCCCCCAACCACCAGCGACACGTTCATGGCCTCTTCCAAGGCCTCTTCCCCGATGCCTGCATCGACACATTGCTCTAAGTGATAGTCAATGCAGTCGTTGCAACGCAAAACCATAGAAGCGGCAAGGCCCAACAATTCTTTGGTTTCCCTTGAAAGCGCGCCGTCTCGATAGGCCGCAGAATCCAGGGCGAAGAATCGCTTAATGTTTTTATTTTCAGTAGCCAGGACCCGGTCATTGCCCTTCTTGCGCCTGGCTCGAAACTCGTGAAAACTCTCAGTCATTAATCACCATCCAACAAATTGCCCAGAGATCCCAATACACTGCCCTCGCCTTTTCTGGAACCGC
>JBNKOV010000435.1:0-5109 GCA_050294955.1 Holophagae bacterium | reverse complement strand
CAAAAGGGTATCACAACTTCTAATCTCAGTTGCTAGTTTAAAGATGGACGGCTATTGGCGAGGCTGGGCGGCAGCGGCGGCGCACGACCGGCTCACGACGGCGCCATGGCCGGGCTTGCTCGGGTCGCCATTGCAGAAAAGAAGTATGCGGAGGCTCTAAAGCATTTAGAGCGAGCCATCAAGCTGCAACCCGACGCAGGTGAGCTGCACTATCTGATGGCCATGGCCTATCGAGGTTTAGGGGAATTAGATAAGATGAACGAGGCTCTGGAATTGAAGGAGTCGGCTTCAGCGGCCATCCTTCAAAATGATCCCTGGATGGCGCCCTTAAACGAATTGGTTCAATTATTCTTTAAACATTTAGATGAGGGCGACCGCATGAGCGCGCGGGGTAATTATCAGAGCGCAATAGAGAGTTACCGCCAGGCCCTGGACTTCAACCCCCATCATTATGAGGCCAGTACAAAATACGCATGGAGTTTGCTTAGTTTTGGGCAAAAGGAGGAGGCGTTGGCGGCCTATCGCGCGTCCTTGAAACTGCGCGCTAACAACCCTATTGTATTCTATAATATAGGTGGAATCCTGGCTCAGTTGGGCCGTGATGATGAAGCGATATCCGCTTTTGAGAACGCTTTGAAATATGATCCTGAAATGACGGCTTCTCAGCTGTTTTTGGCCGACGCCCTTCGCAGGCAGGGCCGATTGGATGAAGCGATTCAGGCATATGAGAAATCCATTGAAATGGATGGGAAAGAACCCGCTGCACGACTGGGACGCGCCCTGACCCTTATTAAACAAGGCCAATATGCACAGGCATTAAGCTCTTTGAAGGTGGATATGGATGCGTTGCCCGGTCAAAGAGCGTTTATTCTGGCGGCCGCTCGCCTCTTATCCGCCAGCCCAAATGAAGACCTTCGGGACGGCATGCGAGCGGCTCAACTCTTGGAACCTTTGGCGAAGGGTCCTAGCGATGTGGATACAGACGAGACGATTGCCATGGTCATGGCGGAAAACGGGCGGTTTGATCTGGCGGTTAAATACCAAAGCCGAGCCGTGGATCTTGCTAGAATGGCGTCTCTTACAGCTCGCTTACCGTTCCTTGAAGCCAATCTGGACAGTTACCAGTCAAAGAAGCCGTGTCGAAATCCCTGGCCGAAAAACGACCCTCTCTTTTCAAGAAGGACCTATAAGCAATAGGATGACCGTTTGAGGGCCTGACTTTAAGAAAATGAACTGCTTCAAGGCCGCAACGTCTCAAGAGACGACACCTTGGAAAATGCGTCTATAACTTGCAGAAGCATAGAGATGCCTGAGCCTGAGGAGTTGAAAAACTCTGGAGGCAATGTTTGATTTATAACAAAAGCTGAAAAAGCACACTTTTTTATATAATTCTTTCTCAGTTACAAAAGTATCTGCTAATTTTAAGCCGCCATGGTGATCTGAACAGTCACCAGGCAAGTTGTTTTCTGAAGTTCAAGTTTTTCAACTCCTCCAAGTCCGTCGGGATCTTTTCAACCCAAAGATCTCGGCGGCATTTCTATTTTTACAGTTGTACTTTTACTGCTCGAAACACGGCTCTTCCCTACGCAGAAGGTAACCCGTCACATCATCTGTCACGGAATGAATTTCGAAAAAGGGGTTTTTAAATTCTCTGGCCAACCGCACAGCATTGGGATGTGTATCAGTAACAAATACTTTTTCAAAAACCGCGGATTGATAAATGCGCTTTAATGCGTCCCCGGGAAGAACGCCGTGGGTGGCAATAGCCGTAAGCTGTTTGGCCCCAGCTTTCTTGTAGGATTCGCCAGCCTTAACCAGGGAGCCGCCTGTTCGAATCATGTCGTCGTAAATAACCACATGTTTTCCCTTCACGTCTGCATTGATTCCAGATACTTCGGTATCGACGCCACTTTTTCGCTGCTTGTAGACGAAGGCGGCGGGCACGCCCAACTCATTGGCCAGACTGACCACCCATTTGGCTCTCCCTGCATCTGTGCTCGCAAGGACGATATGATCTAAAGCTCCCAAACCCCTTATAATTTTAAAGATGACTCTGCGTGCCGACAGATGACACGGCAAAAGAGGGCCTTCGAAATAATGGGGCAGCCCGCCTGTATGGAGATCCATCAGGACAATTTCATTCCAAATACGAGCCTTGGGAATGGAAGACAAAAGCACAGCCCTGTTTTTGGCCTTCACAATTTCACCCGGCTTCAATGTGCGTTCCATGGTGGAATAACCAAAATAGGGCACGACCATTGAGAGGGTTCGCGCCCCCTGCCTCACAACCCCAAATGAGATGTCATAAAGTTCCAGGGTTTCCCGATCGTCGATAGAACCGCCAATCACAATAACCTCTTTATCCCGAACCGAGCAGCTAATGCGGTGATAGGCCTCGCCATCGGGAAACAGCTCCTTTTCCAACGAACCGGGGTTGAACGCCTCGTGCTGACACAATTGGTCCTTGAAATATCGATACCTCTCGGTTGAAAATACCAAAAAGGACTGGGTCATAGATCCTCCTGCAACGATCCTGCTGATATTCTAACTTATGAGCGTGTTTTTGTTTAGTCGTCAATCGCCGTCCGGCTCCATTTTCAATGCTAGAAGCATCATCTAAATGAAGCGGATTAGGGGGGCAGATGAACGTACAAAAACTCAACACGTTACAGCATTTTTTTCTGGACAATCCCCAGATTTTGGTCTATTCTAGTTAAAAAGCCCGGCAGCCGGAGGTCATGGGATGAACCACTACAAGTTAATCGCTTTGTTTGCAATATTGGGAATCTGTTGTGTCTCGCAAGCGCAAAGACGTATTATCCCTCATGTTACCAGTGCTACAGGTGGATTTGAGACGCATATTATCATATCCAATCCCCGCAATACGGCGGAATTCTATGAGCTGACGTCCTACGACCTTAAGGGAAATCGGAACGCCATTATTTCGGGGGAGCTGGGTCCAGGGGCGACTATTTTCCGGACGGTGCCGGAGCTGTTTGGCTCCACTGCAGTCTCCCATTTCACAATTATCGACTTTTCAGGCGTTCAGGTGACAGCGGTCTACCAGGCGTCCGGGGAGGCCAAAGCGCCCGCTCATTCTAGAGAGTCTGGAACGCAAGCTACATTGTGGAGAATTTACCCTGGAAATAATGAGATTACGTGGGACGGCGCAGCGGTGGTGAATTTGGGCGTTGACCCGGTTCAGGTGTCCTTGCAATCCTACGATGAGAATGGCAACCGCCTGCGGAACGTCCTCCACGATGAGGTGATTCCCTCTGCGGGAAAGGCCTTGATCGTGCTAAGCGATATTTTCTCAAGCGGCTCATATTATGAGATTACCTCTACTCAGCCGATTTCCATCACTGCGTTGAGGGGCGACAAGGCAACGCGGTCCACCTACCTCTGGGAAAATGCGGCTGTAGCCCTTAAACAGCCAGAAGTGGCCGTTTACGAAGTGGAGATAGACCTTACATGGAGCGTAGAGACCCATGGCGAGTCGGGTTATCCTGTGGGCTTTAACCCTCACCTTTCCAACCTGGGCGGAGGGACCCATAACTCAAGGACCCATTTGTGGCAGCCCGGCGAACCTGCGAGCCCCGGCATGGTGTCATTGTCTGAAACAGGCCGACCCTTTATCCTGGCCGATGAGGTGAGAGGCAAATACCTTAATGGGGATATTATCTACGAATACACGCGCATTTTTGAAGCGCCAGGCAAAGCAACTATTGAAATTGCGGTTCGCCGAACCCATCCCCTGGTGACCCTAGTAGGCATGATCGCTCCTTCGCCGGATTGGTTTACCGGTGTTCAGAGCCTAAACATGTGGGATGGCAACGGTTGGCGAGACGAGATTGTGGTGGACATGTTGCCATACGATGGCGGAACCCGCCTGAACAACGTGTTCGAACTCTTCGGGCCGCAGAACCTGCCTCCAACGCCCATTCAATTGATCGAAACGGCGCCCCTGGGTGGAAAGACCCTTGGAACCATGACCTTTCGTCTCACTTCTGTCTTTTAATCAGAACAGATCCATCTGTTGATACAGCCAGGCCCTTGCCTGAAACCAATCGCGCTTAACCGCACCAAATGAGCAGTTTAGCAGGCTGGCAACCTCCTCAAAAGGCATGCCTCCGAAAAAACGAAGTTCGACAATGCGACTCTGTTTGGAGTTGATGCACTCCAACCGCGTAAGCGCTTCATCAAGCCGACCCCAATAAGCGCTGCGAACTGGATGATCCCTATCGGGATCGATGGTGAACCTGAAGTCGCCATCCTCCTCTGTAAAAACGGATTGGGCGAGTAGGCCGCGAAGGGCCTGGGCCGCGTCTTGAGCGAAACGCGCGTAATCCTGCCAGGAGGCCTCGTTTTTATCGGCGCTCAACCAGGCCTCTCTAATAACCTGAGCCGTCTTCAAAGTGCGACATTCAAGTCCCCTGGTTTGAGCTAATATTAGCTCCTGAATAGGAGATCGCAGTTGCAATCCTCTAGTTCCCACAATCCTCAGCACTGGCTCACAGACCAACGCCTTCTCCATGCTCTCAGCCGAAAAACAAACCATTTTCCAAACCCCTCAATTTCACATCCCATTTAACAGGTGCCAAAAAAGAGGGGATTCTCTCACCCAATCTATTATTTTGTTACAAATGCCTGCCCTTTTTCATATAAGGCAAGGCGAGCGCGAACAACCTCGGCCTGTCTTGGGTTTCGTATGAGCCCCAACGCTTTACGAGCCGTTTCAGCAGCCATTTGGAATTGGCCGTTGGCGGCTTGAGCCGCAGCCAGAGCGTCTAACAGTGCAGGATTGCGATAACCGGTTTCCGCACAGGCCTTTTCCGCAACAGCTATTGCCTGGGCTCCGTTGCGAATTCCGTCATCCCCACTGGTGGCCAACAACCATGCAAGGCTACGGGCGGCTGCGTGCAGATCGGGTTTTAAATCCAAGGCGTTGCGATAATTCGCCAGCGCCTGCTTCTGATCCATCCGGCCTTCGTTGGCCATGCCCAGATTGAAGTATGCAAAAGGGCTTTGCGGGTTGATGCGCAGCATTTCTTTAAAATGAAGAGACGCTTCTTCAAACTCACCCCGGTCCATGAGCAACCGGCCCACCTG
>JBNKOV010000434.1:0-5102 GCA_050294955.1 Holophagae bacterium | reverse complement strand
TTGCCTTGGGGCACTTCATACAAGGGCTCCCGTTCTTTCTGGATCTCTTTGGCGGCGATGGTGCTCACCAGCTTATTGGAAGCGATGCCCACGGTTGCTGGCAAATTGGCGCGTTCTCTTATTTCTGTGCTCAGCTTAAATGCCGCATTTTCAAGGCTTCCGTATAGTTGACGCATGCCGGTCATGTCCATGGCGATGTGACCGTAACTCACGGCTTCCACTATGGGACTGTATCCATGGACCACGCTCATGACGTAGCGTTGAGCCTTGTCGTACAATTGGAAATCGGGCGGTATGACCTGAATGCCGGGGAAGTGTTTTAGCACATAGGGTATTGGCATGTCTCGTCGAATGCCGAGCGCCTTGGCGTCTGGAGAAGCCGCAATCACGGTGGGCCTCCCCTGCTGCGGCGCCACGACCAGGGGCCGTGTTCGCAGGGCGCTATCTCCAGCGCGCACGACGGATGTCATAAATGCTTCAATATCAAGATGAAAAACGGGCATACCCCCTCCATAGCCGGAGAACCGGCGATCATCGGCATTTCCCCTGCGAGCCCCCAACGCCATCGAGAATAAAAACTCTATCTAAAAAAACCAAAAGAAAGTTCGACCTGCTTCGAGTTTTCAACTCGAACGGTTTGGGGTTGTCCACCACGTCCATGTGGGCGACGGGTGGGGTGTTGAATTTCCGCTACCTCATATTCAGAGGTGTTAACCTGAGCTGAGTGGCAAACAGCGGCCCATGGCGCAAATATCCCGATGTACAACAGATAGGATGCAGAACATCTAACTGCTGTCAACCAGGATATGGCATCTTGTCCGCTTCTTGCCGCTCAGTTCAGATTCATGCCGAAGAAAGGGTCTTGCCCCTTGTTCCGGTTATGCATGAATGAAACCTGCGGAAGCGCTCCCCGTCAGTTGACGGGAAATTGTCGAAAAAGCGCATGCACAATGCCGCGAATTTCGAAGTTGTCGTCTGGACCCGCGTAGAAGGGCTTCAGACGTTCGTTGGCGGGTTGAAGGCGAATGCGACTGCCCTCGTGATAATAACGTTTCAAGGTGGCTTCTCCATTGATGATGGCCACCACGGTTTGACCGTCAAACGCCATGCTTTGGCGGCGAACAACAACCACGTCCCCTTCCAAGATGCCGTCGTCTATCATGGAGTCGCCACAGACTTCCAAGGCGTAGGCTTCTCCGGCAGGCACCATGTCTGCAGGGACTTCGATCTCTTCGGTGGATTCTATAGCCTCCAGGGGTTGGCCGGCAGCTATTTTACCAAGCAAAGGCACCCGCACAGCCAGGGGCGGCGGCTCTACCAGTTCCATGCTGCGGTGTCGGCTGCGATCACGCTTTATGAGGCCCTCCCGCTCCAACACCTTGAGGTTTTTTGACATGGCCTGCTGAGTCATGTTGAACTCCTTGCCCAACATGGCCACAGTAGGCACCGATTCGCCCTTCTCCAGCACGCCTTTAATTCGCTCGAATATCTCCATATGTCTTTTGCTTAAACCCACAGCAGACCTCGCTCGTTTTATCTATAGTAATTAAAAGACCGACCTTCGCACGGACCGGCATGGCTGATCTCTAAAGACAGTATAAGTTGTATTTAAGTTGTCGTCAAGTTTTCAGTTGTTTTTATTCGCATCTTTGGCTAGCGACGGCTTGAATTCAACCATTTTCCCCGATCATCCGCGGGCCACGCGACCGCCCCTTCGTCTGTCTGCGCCTGCCGTTAACCCTTCTGTCCCATAGCCTACGGCTTGCGCGCCGCCAAAGAAGAGGTTTTTTTCCCGCCATAGATTCACGCGGAAGCCCGCCTGTTCCAATTTGCTGGCCACGTGGGGCTCCATGCCGCCCTCCAACTGCAACACGCCCTCTTCGTAATGAAACCGCGGCGCGTTGATGGCCTGATCTAGAGGCAATTCCAAATCCAAGTACAAACCCATGACCTGCAACATGGCGGAGCGTATTCGGTTGCTGCCCGCGCTTCCCAGGGCGAGAATGGGCTGTCCGTTCTTGAGAATGGTTACGGGGCACATCATGGACATCAGTCGATTGCCTGGGGCGTCCTTATGGAAGCCGTGAGGATTGAGATCCAATTCGCCCAGCATGTTGTTGAGGCACATGCCTGTATCGCCCACCAGATAGCCCCCGCATTCTCCGGAAGAATAGGTCATGCTTACAGACAGACCCTCGCTGTCCAAGGCGCTTATATGAGTGGTGTTGCCCCCGCCAATGCGGGCTTTGTCGTCGTCTTCAAAAGGTTTCCCCGCAAGAGCCTGATGCAGCAGGTCGCTGTAATGCCTGATGCGCGATTCATCCAACAGCCAGGAGATTCGCACGGCCTCGTCTTCGTGCCCGCCATTCCAAACACCTCGAACAATGTTGGTTAACCTACTTACATGGGCCATGATGTTGAGATACTGGAAACTATTGGGCGCAAGACCCTTCAATGATACGGTCTCCAAAAGCTTCAGGGCAAATCCCAACAAGGCGCCCCCATGAGAGGCCGGCGGCGTGAGCAGCACTTCCAGATCTCGATAAGACACCCGCATGGGCTTGTGTTCATGCACCTGGTATTGGGCCAGATCCCGAGCGGTAATCAACCCGCCGTTTTGCTGGTGGTCTTGCACAATGGCCTGGGCAATGGAGCCTTCATAGAAAATGCCGCTCCCCTCTTCTGCGATGCGCTTCAGAGTTTCGCCCAGTTTCGGAAAGTTGACGTGATCGTTTTCGCGCAGTATGGCGCCGTTCGGCGCAAAAATAGCGCCCAATTGCGGGGTGTCTGTATAAATGCCTTCTAGCAGCTCCAGCAGGTAGGCTTTTTCGGGTGTAAGCTCAAAACCTTTGAAAGCCAGATCAATAGCAGGCTCCATGAGTTTCTTCAAGGGCAGGCGAGCCCTGCTTTCCGCCATTCGCCGCAACCCGGCCAGGGCGCCGGGCACCGCCGTGCTGGCCCGTCCGATGTAGAAGGGTTGTTTATCCCCGCCAAAATCCAGTAGAATCTGACGAAAGTCCCGATCCCCGCCGTGGGAGGGCATTGCGCTAAAGAAATCGTAGGAGAGCGCTTTGTCCGGCTCTTTGCCGTCCACCACGAGAGCAAAACCGCCCGCGCCGATATTGATCACCAGGGCCTCGCTCACAAACGAAGTAAATGCAGCAGCTACCGCCGCGTCTACCGCGTTGCCGCCCCACTTGAACATTTCCGCCCCGGCTTGGGCTGTATGTGAATCGCCAGCTGCTACAATTCCCTGCATTTCTCACCCCAGAGCATCTTACCAGAAGCGGCATGGCGATGGGTTCTTAATTCTATTTTTGTGGGAATTCGCCAGGTTTCCTCGTCCCATTTTGTTGATATTGAGTTGTTGTTCTGGTTGCATGAGGGGTGTTCAGCGCGAGCCCATGCATTTTCGGTTTATCCGTTCCGTCCGGAGAAAATCGGGGAAAAAGCCATGGCGACGGCCTGGCGTGTGCTAAGATGCCCGTGTTGATCTGCGCAAGGATGGGACATGAGACTGACGCTTGTTGTTATCGGTTTATTCCTCGTACAGCCAGGGGCGAAAGCTCAATTGAAGCGCGATGAGACGCTTGTTTTCTTCCCGACAATGGCTTGGAATGTTGGCGGCGATCAGTGGGAAACGGAACTACACGGCTGGGTTTTTGAGCAAGAGGCCGATTCCCTCACTCGGGCTGGGCTCTTAAAGGCCCTGCGCAAAACGCTGGGCTCGAAGTTAAACGCCCAAAATGACTCAATTTTCCAAGAGCGCACCCGATGGTTTCTAACAGACAACGAGCGCAACAAGCGCGTGGAGATTGCGTTAAATCTTCAAAAGTATAGGCTTAAAAAATCTAAGGCCAGCGGCCATTTCCGCCAGACCATCCGCTTCACAGCGCCCCTGGCAGCCGAGAGCATGCGGTTTACGGCGGTGCTGCCTCCCGAAGATCAGAGAGTCTTGGAGGGTTTTGTCTACCTCTTTGAAGACCGCGGCGTGGGCGTTGTGTCGGACATAGACGACACCATCAAGCAGAGCAACGTGCTGGATAAGAAGGCGCTCATTGCCAACACCTTCTGCAAGCCGTTCCAGCCAACACCGGGTTTTCCAGAGTTTTATGCCGAGCTGGCCAGGGATGGCGCGTCGTTTCACTACGTGTCGGCTTCCCCATGGCAACTGTACCCGTCCTTGAAAAAATTCCTCGATGCCGCTGGCTACCCTTCCGGCCCGGTCCATCTGCGGTCTTTCAGGGTTAAGGACGCCAGTTTCTATCAGTTTCTGTTTCATGACAGCAGAGACTATAAGAAGGAAACCATTGCCTCTATTCTCAAACGCTATCCCAATAAACGGTTTATCCTCATTGGCGACGCCGGGGAGCACGATCCGGAGATTTACGTTTGGGCGACGAAGACGTTTCCTGGCAGAATTCAGAAGGTGATTATACGAAAGGTGGGTGATCCGGAACGAGACGGACGCCTGGAAGGGATAGGCCGCTCTATAGCGCCCATACCTTTCGAAACCAGGTAAATTGCAACCTTTCGCCTGCGGAGTCCGGCGAAGTCTATTGCGCTACAGTTGATGGCTGTCTCAAGCCAAAGACGGCTTCTGTTTCGTTTTTTTTTGACAGATCAGCCCGGCTCTCTTATACTCTAAATTAAAAGAGGTTGATAGTTAGAGGCATTCCCATTGAATTCGAACATAGTAGATATTGAACCAGCTCAACCAGATGTCAATAACGCCGCACGTGAATTGGACTATTTACAGGCGGTGAAAGGGGGCATGCTGCTTCAACACTCGGAAGCTGGAATTTCGGCTTTTGGGGATGTTCGAGCCGTTTGCTGTTTTTTAAATGCGGAAAAACGTCCGTTGCTGTTGTTGTTCATTGCCAGCTCGCCTCGCCCATTTATTGTGGAATTTGCCAATATCCGCTTTGACACTTTTCGAATTCCACCATCGGACAAGCCTGCGGTGAAGTTTCGCAAGCTCATGAGCGGCTTGTGCAGGTTTTGTACGGAAGCCATAATAGAGCGAAAAACCTACGAGTTCGCAACCGGGACCGGTCGGATCGCTTCAGTCACCAATATTCCCGGGCTTTGCGCCGGGTTCC
>JBNKOV010000433.1:0-5132 GCA_050294955.1 Holophagae bacterium | reverse complement strand
GCGTTTGGATAGTTGGCCCACGCCATTTTGCCAGACAACTCGGGCTTCGCTGAGCGGCAGTAGATCGGGGTCTTTCTGGCTTCCTCGATTCAAGACTTTCTCGCCCTGGCCAAATCGGTAGAAGTCTTCCGGGTTCAGGGTGATTTCTACTTGCGGGCCGGGCTCCATTGGGGGCAAGGTCACTTCTTTAAAGCCGTCGATGTGGTTGAGGCTTTGGGTCATGGCGCCGTAGTGGGCGAAGTCTCGGTGGTCCTTCAGGTCGAAGGTTCGCTGATGGAGTTGTATCACGCTGACGGAGCCAAGTCCGGACCGGGTTCTGCCTCCCAGTCGGAAGCCTGGCAGGGTGAGTAAGGTGAGGATCTGGCTCCAGGTTTCTGGGTCGGGACCATCGCTCCAGAGGGCAAGTTCAATGGCGAATCGGTGGCCCGTGGTAAGCGCGACCCGGTCAAACTGGGCGGAATCGCTGGCGGAGCCCCACAGGTCTATTTTCACATGGTCCCGCTTCAGGGGCGCGCCCTGGAGCGCGTCGGCCAGGACCCGATCTTTTGTTAAAGAATCCAAATCGCGGTCCATGAGAAGGCCTTCTATGGGTTGGTTCTTGCTGTTGAGCAAACAGCCCCAGGACACGCGAACCCTGGAAGGACATTCTCCATTTACTTTGATGCTGCCGAAGAGGCGTTGGGTTTGCGTTGGATCGTTATAATGATCCGCGTGGAGGTGTCGCAGAACGCCGGCAAAGGATGAGCCCGGTATGGCGGGCAGTCCATTGGCGTCGCGAACCAGCATGTTATCAAAAACGCCATCGCCCTGGCCGGTCCCAATGGAAAGGGGCGTTTGGGTTTGCAAGGTCAGTCTGGCGACGTGTACATAACTCAAATTCATGACATTTGCCGATGTATTATTCATGGCATTCTCCTTTAACGGTGGCCCGGACAATGGCCATGGCGTGTCGGGCCAATAGGGCCAGGGTGGCTGGAATATTGCCTTGATTCTTTTCTTCTGCGGTTTTGATGCGGTGGTCCAGCCACTGGAAAAAGGTGGGCGGGTCGCTGCCCGGCTTATGAAGGGCTTCGAATTCAACCGATTGACACCATGCTGGATCATCTTTTTTGCAAACAGCTTCACCACCATTGAACAAATTGCCCTTTAGCTCTTTGACATTTGTCGCTTCGCGGGCAACAGCACGAACGCGGCCCCATTGACTCGCGGAAGGTCCAATCAGGACGTCCGGTTCAGCGCCAGCATACATATGGGCCGTGATATAGAGCTTGCGCAATTCTTCGGCCCAGGTTTCTGCTTCGAGACGAATGGCCCGATCCTGATTCTCATTTTCCTGCCGGCCTACAAGCCAGCTTGCAAGGGGATGCTTGGGCTTGGGCGGCGGGGCCTGGTCCATTTCGGGGGGAGGGTCTACAAACTGAGGGTGGGCGTTTTCCAAAAGCAGCGGATTATACACAACCCATCCCAAACCAGCTTGTTGGTAAAGGCCCAAGTATCCAGAGCCTTGAGGAGCAAGCTTGGGATTGTCCAGGCGATAGCAGAGAACGCTGCCTCGGGAAATGAGAATCCGCTCCAGTTCGTGGGCTCTGTATTTTCCGTTGAAGGGCGCCTCGCGCCGCCACTTGATAAAGCTTTTCTCTTGGATCAGGTCGCCGGACGGGAGGCCCAGCCATTGGGGATCATGGGGAAGCGTTACGGGTTGGCCGAGATGGTTTTCAACCGCCATATCGGAGAGGCACCAGATGAGCAGATCTTGGGAAGACGCCTTACTGGCTGCGGGCTCTGTTTCGTAAGGACTCTCCAAAGAGGAAATGCGGACATGGCCGTATTCCGCATTCTTGGATCGACCCAACAGGGCCTCCCCTTTCAAGGCAGCGGCAACGCCTTGAAAAAGAACTTCGTCCACCCCGTCATCGCCAGCGAGAGTGAAGAGAAACCGGGCGCCGCGATCAATGCTGGAGTATCCGAAGAGTCGGCCATCCGCCGCTCGACCCGTTTCCGGCTCCAAGGCGGTCTTCATGCGGAAGCGGGTTTCCAGCTTAAGATGAAGGCCGGAATGGGTGACATAACCCGTGCGCAATTGTCTGGGCTGGATGTTGTCTGGCGCGTTGTGAACCATGTTATAGATTTTTTGAGGGTCCATGCTGTCATCATCGGAGCCCGCATCTTCCTTGTCCTTATGCCAGGAAAGGGGCATGGGAAAACCCAATTGTTGATCCTTTGAAAGGGGCAAGGCGTCGCCAAAACGGACGCCGCCTTGGTGGAAGACCTGCCAGGCCTCTTCCTGTGTGAGTTGTGGATAAAGCTTTTTGGCGGCGAATCCCAGGAACATGAGGCCGGGAAGATAGTCCTTGCCAGCCAGACCGCCGGTCAGCGAACCGCCCGCGCCAATGGAGACGTCTCCCAAAAGGGTGGTTAGGAAATATTGTTTCTTCATGACTGCGCCTCCAAGGTGACCTGACATCTGCCCAAGCCCCGATTGCGACCCATGCCCAAACCGCGCACCAGGGGCAGGCACCGTTTTAAAAGTTGCTTGTGTTCATCGCCAAACCCGGCGCCTACGATGAGAACGTTGGCCTTGAGTTTGAGAGGAATGGCCACCTGCATGCCGCGCAAGCTGCCGTCCATGGCGGATCCGGTTTGATGGTCGATGGCGGTGGCGTGGATTTCACGGTAGAAAAAGGCGGTGAGGTCTTTGCGCCAGAGCAGCCAATCCCTTAAATCTGAGGGCAAAACCGCGTCGCCAAAGGACAAAAGCCCGGGATTGGTTTCATAGCGGGTGATACGCTCCGCCCTTTGTTTGCAGGGATCGGTTCCCAGACAGGTCTCGGTAAAACCGGAGGGTAAATGGCCCCAGTACTCTGCGCGAAGGGCGGCGTCTCGCACAAGGCCCTTTACAGCGCGACCGCCCAGACAGGGCAGGCCTGCCGGGTCTTTGTGGGTGAGATCGTTAATGGCCAGACCGCCGGCGCGGCCAACACCGGTGCGCCAGTAGGATTGAATATCAAAAACGAGTTGAAAACTAGACATGGTCGCCTCCAATAGCGCAAAGGGCGAAGGCGTCGGCCAGGGGCGAACGCTTCTCGGAATTGAACAAAGGCAAATCCAGGTCAGGGAACCCGTCTCCTGTGATTTCCTCAAATTCACGGGTCAGCTTTTCCAGCATTTCAGGCTGGCGCTTTTCCAACACCTCCACCCACCTGCGAAGGTCCGGCTTCAAACGGGCCAGGCCTTGGTAGGCAAGGCGAGACAGCTCTCGCACAGAACTCGGACCCGTTTCCACCAAACCCTCGACCAGGGTTTCCAGGGCAATGAGATCGGGGAGTTCTTTGGATCGGTAGTTGCCCAACTGGTAGGGTTGCATGGTGAGTTTGAAATGGTCGCTGGTGGTTAATTCGTCTTTCACCACAGCTCCCCATTCGCCCAACACGCCAGAGGTGATGCGGTGAAAGGCCAGGCTGGAAGGCGTGACGCCGTTAACCTTGTATTTTTTGGCCTTTGCCTTCGCCTCCGAACACAGAGATTCCGCCAGTTTATAGGTCATGTGAAAGGGTTGATTCACTCGGGCGAAGCAGATCCCCGCGCAGGCCGTAAGGGTTTTGGGAAGCTGGAGATGGTAGGTTTTGTTGAGTTTTTCAAAACCAGCCGCTGTTTGTTTCTCAAATTCCTCCAGGTACTGTTTCACGAAAGGCAGGGCAAGGGAGCCCTTCACCACTGCGGTCAAGTCGTCGCCGCCAACGACCAGGAACCGAGCGGACGGGACCAGTTTTCCGGGGAATTCCACGCTTTTATTCAGGTGATCGTTGTGTAGAAACACCGAAGCGGCAGATTTCGCCGCCTTCTGGGTGGCCTCCTGCACGGTTTGAGAAAAGGCCAAAAGGATTTCTTGGAATTGATGGGGCTTGTCCTTCAGTTTGTTTTTAATCTGCTTTAGCAAAAGGCCAAGACTGTTGCCGTCTGCGTGAATCACGCCCACATATCTGCTGTCCTCTGTTTCTGGGATAATGGCGTCCGCAACAGACTCGGGGTCGTGATGGAAAGCCATGGGCCAGTTGAGGTTCTCCCGATCCAACTTCAGCTTTGTCTCCAAGCTTCCCTTGTGGCGACGTTTGGCGAGAACGCCTGCATCCAAGAGTTCGCCGGCTTGAATGGCCACGGCGGGATGGCCCGTGAGCGGGGCTCGCCTGGCTAGGGGCGTTCCAATGGGGAATGCTGGGATTTGTCTGTTTCTTTCCATGCGAAGTCGGCGGTTCAGGTTGAGGTCTGCGTCGCATGGGTTGTGGCTTGTTTCCAATCCGTGGACAAAGGTAAGTCCCGGCGCGGTTCGCTGAATGAAGAGGCTCCAAAAGTCTCTAAGCTTGATTGCCTTATCGTGATCATGGAAGACCATGAGAAAGGCGCCGCCGGCCCGTCTTGCAAAACGGAAGTGGGTTTCCTCTTCAAGGCTTAGTTTCTCAAGGGCTTGATCCAATAATTCCCCCGACAGGCTATCCACCAGAGAGCTGGCGGAGACCATGTCCTTCAGTTTGTTGCTTTGTTGGATGTAGTGTTGGATGGATGTTGCTTCGAAAGCGTAGAGCGTCACGCCCGAGCTTGGATTGCCCGTGGATTGTTGGCTTTCGAGCGTGGTGGATGAATGTGCCATAATACCTCCGTGAAAGAGACAGTTCCCGCCTCTTACCAGGTACTAAAGCTGGGAGCGCAAAAGGTTCAAAAAAAATTTGACTTGCGCCTCAGATTGCAGGGTTCATTTCGCTTTAAACCCTGAGCAGCGAGGCGAATCCCAGCAAAAAAGCCTTTATCGGGCGAAAGAAGAGAAGGAAAGCCGGAAAGCAAAAAGAAACCCCATATTCGCCTGGCAGGAATCCCAAAAACACAAAATTCACCGAAGAAAAACCCGGAGCGGCGCTGGACAAAAGGCTGGACTACCTAAATCTCCTAACTTCCTTGAATTACGATGTCTGAGTTCGTTAGAGTGTTCTAATTTTTAAATTCCTATCGAATTTTTAAGAAAGCCTGAATCTGGTTGATAAGGAGTAATTCAATTTAAAGATTCTTTCTTAAATTTTTCAATTCTTAGATTTGAACCTAAAGAAGCAACTCATCATTTGAAATTTTTAATTGATTTTTTA
>JBNKOV010000432.1:0-5160 GCA_050294955.1 Holophagae bacterium | reverse complement strand
AACCCAAATCCACCCTCGGCCTTCGATTGATCCAGAATCAACTCGTCAACGACGGTAGCGACATCGATCTCTTCCTCTTTCAACAGGTCCCACAAGAGCCGAATCTCGATGCTTCGAACCAATTCCGCCAACTGGGCTCCGTAAAAACGTATCTTTCCACCGGCCCGCCAATTCGATATTTTCATTTCAAATTGGTGAGCGCCCGGCTGAGCCATATCTTTAGACAAAGCCAGGATCTTAAAAAAACGACCAGGTCTTTCCCCTTGAGCGGTCTCGGCTGGTGTCCCATTTTTGCCAACCCAATCCCCATCCCAAAATATGTCGCATGACCCCAAAACAGAAAAGAGAATCGCGGGCTCTTCAAAACCCTCTTTTATATTAAATACGCCACGAATCCTGAAAACGCCAGAATAACCCTCGCCTTGATACAGAATTTCCTCATCGGATATCCAGTCCCCATCCAGTAGCTTTATTTCAACTTCCTCAAGCATGACCGGAGGCGCATCCCGAATTTCAACACTGGAAAGGAGCAGGAACCAGAAATACAGCACAGTCACCTCCAAAGTCTCTTCATTCTATCAGAACAGGAACTGGGTAAGGTGTCGTTGACCAGTCCCAGGCGCCGTTTACCATAAAAAGCGGGACAGAAGGGCGCGTTTTTACGAAAGTAGCTTTGAGTTGAAACGAAGGAGGCCCGAATGAAATCGTATTTTTGTACAATCCTGATCTTGACGACATTTTCAGGACTCAGCCAACAACCAAATCTCGAGCTGGAGCCCTATGAGTTTGTCGCGGACAATGGAGAGAAGGCCCTATCCGAGAAAGGTCATTTTGTTGTGAAGGAACGCCGCGCCAATGAAAATTCCCGGGAAATAGAATTGGGCTTTATTCGCTTTAAAAGCACAAGCACCAACCCCGGCTCACCAATAGTCTACCTTGCTGGCGGGCCTGGCGGCTCTGGATCTTACACCGCACGTGGAGCCCGTTTCGGCCTTTTCATGGAGATGCGCAAGGTCGGCGATGTCATTGCGTTCGATCAAAGAGGCACCGGCATTTCCACTCGCCTGCCCTCATGTGGGGAAAAGTACCAACTGCCGCTTGATCAGCCCCTTACGCCAGAGAACCTTATAGCGGCCCAACAAGGAAACGCGGAGAAATGCGCCAAATTCTGGAGAGAACAGGGCATTGACCTGAATGGCTACACAACTCTTGAAAGCGCACATGATCTGGACGATTTACGACGCGCCCTGGGTGTGGAGAAGATCAGCCTGTGGGGCATCAGTTACGGAACCCATCTCGCGCTGGCTTACGCCAGAACCTATCCCAATCATGTGAACAAACTGCTGTTGGCTGGTTTAGAGGGGCCTGACCACACAGTTAAACTGCCTGCAGATACCCAAAACCTTCTTGAAAAAATTGACGAAATGACACGCAAAGAAAATATCCAACCTCCCTTTTTAGAAACGGTAAGGGAGGTGTTGGATCGTCTGGAAAAAGAGCCTGTATCGGTTGCAACGCTAGCCCCGAATGGTCAGCCCGTGACGCTAACACTTGGGAAATTCGATATCCAACTCGTTGCCAGTGCTTTTCTCTCGGGACCCGATCACTTCAGGGCTCTTCCTGGCTATTTTAAGGATATGCTCGAAGGCGATTTTTCCGGTTTCGCTCCTCTAGCTTTAGGCAATCGAATGGGAAGAACTGGGGGAATGTCTTCCTCCATGGATTCAGCCTCTTGGGGATCACCTCAGCGTCTGGAAAAGGTTGCCAGGCAAGCAAAAACGACGCTGCTTCAAGGGGCGATCAATTATCTGCCCTACGCAGGGCTTGCTGACGCTTTGGGTATTGATCTTCTTGACTCGGATTTCAGAAGCCCCCTTCATTCTGAAGCGGAGTCTCTTTTTATTAGCGGTACATTGGACGGCAGAACCTCGGTAAACAATGCTGTTGAACTGCTCAAGGGCTTTCCCAATGGACGTCATTTAATTATTGATGGGGCCGGACATAGCAACCCCCTCTTTCTATCGTCTCCCAAAATTGCCGAGATTATGTTGCAATTCATGAAAAAGGGTGTTGATAAAGACTTATACATCAAGCTTCCCGAGATGACCTTCAAAACCAAATCAGCTATAAAAATGAGCGCAGACGATTTGGCGAGATATGGGGGAAGCTACGTCATGGAATCGGGTGGAAGCGTTACCATTTCTCCCAATGAGGACCATCTCGTTGTTGAGGTTCAAGATATGGGGATTTTCTCTTTCTTTCCGGCCTCTGAAACAGCGTTTTTTATGAAAGCGCCTCCCGTGGAGATGATATTCACATTCAGCGATTCAGGAGTTAAATCTGTGGAGGTTTTATATGAGGGCGTTGTAATGAAAGCCCATCCCAAAAATTAGGCTCAAAAAGGGGCGACAGCAATGTTTATTCGAATGTTGCTGTTGCCTCCCTATTAGCTCATAAGCGCTTCATAAAGGAAAGGAAGGGAATGATCCATTCGATAATCCACGCCGCTGTGATTGTCGTCAAACTCTTCGTAGTGATGGTCTATGGACGCTTTGTCCAATATATCGCTAAACCGTCTGGATCCATAGTGAAGGTGATATTGATCCTTAAATCCACAGTCCACATAGATGCCCTTTAACTTACGTAAACTGTTCTGGCATTCCGGCTCCTTCGCCAAAAGAGCTGGGTCGTGGGCAAGCCATTTCTCCCATCGGTCGGGAATGAGTGCGCAGGTCCTTAAGTCTACAGGCAACCTCACCCCTTTATACAATCCCGGATCGGGATCATATGTAGCGCCCATGGCCAAAGTCATGAGAGTGTTCATGTCTGTGGAAGTTAACTTAGGCGTCTGATCGAGATGCTCAAGGAAGGCTTTGGCGTTTCTGCCAAATTGGGCCAACCGGTTTAATGCGGCTGGCATTTCTGAAAGATAACATAACTCAAAGGCCATATCCCCTGAATGACAGGCCACAGCCTGCCAGACGTCTCCATGCTTCAATCCGTGGTAGATGGACCCAAAGCCGCCACTGGACTTTCCAAATAAGCCGCGAGATTTGGGACGGATGCGGTAGCGCTTTTCGATTTCAGGCAGCATTTCAGCAATCAGAAAATCTTCCCATTGACCCATGGCCAGAGAGTTCACATACTGATTTCCCCCCAAGCTCGTGAAGGTATCGGGAAATACAGCGACAACAGGCCCCATCTTCCCTTCTGCACATAAGCGTTCCAAGCGTTGGGGCGCCGTGCCATCATAGGATTTCCACCCCAGATGATGAAGGCCGCATCCGGTAAAACCGGCTAAATCAATAAGTACGGGATAATCACAATCTGAACTGGCGTAGCCAGGCGGAAGATAAACCGCGATTTGACGCTGAGCGGGATCCCCCAACAGGTTGTTCGCCACAGCCTTTGAGTTGATGGTGAAAAACTCAACAGTGCCCTGGATGGGTTGGAAGGGATGGATTGGCACGTCTTACCTCCAAGATGAATGCCTGGAGTCTATCACACGACGCAGCAGATGTCGATAAATTTGAGGGCCTTGGCCTTCTTAGCCTGAATACCTGAATGCGACTTCGCCGCATGGAACACCCTGCGAAATAAACTTTGTTTCGAAATGGGAGCGCCCAAGGTCATCTCTTATAGGTCCGCTGTAAACCTCTTCCATGCCTTCTATGTGGGGATGATGCGTTAAAGCATAGCGCCATTCGCCCAAATAAAAATCTTCATTTGAAGTGAGCAGCAATACCCCTCCGGGCTTTAACAGGCGACATATTTTGGGCAGCAGAGGATGATATGACCACCGTTTCTTACGGTGCTTGGCTGGCCACCACGGGTTGGGGTAGAAAAGGGTAATTTCATCCAAACTCCGATCCGGAAATTTGGCCATTATGGGGATGGCGTTGCCGTGAACGCCAAAGAGATTTTTACGCTTTGTTTCTTCAAAGCGCTCAACCATGCTTCCTCCACGCAAATTGCCCTTGTCAATACCCAGCCAACCCTTTTCCGGATGAGCTTCACTTCTGGCGAGCAAATATTTTCCGAACCCGCAACCCACATCACAAGCCCGCCAATCAAAATCCCAAAACGCATCGGGAGCAGGAGGCACAAAAGCATTCTCCCAACGCTTCAAATAACCTTCGAGATGATGGCGCGCCCATGTTTTTTCCATGAAGGCAATGGTCTTTTCATCCGGTGTGGGAAGAGGGAATTTCATATCTAAAACAAATAATAGGCAGGCATCACAAATTCCGACAATTGTTGTGGATTCTTCCGCAAAACAGCCTTTACCCTTTTAAAAATTGTGCTCACCGCATTGGGCGGCGCCTGGATGCATGTATGAAAATACAAAGAGGTTTCCAAGACGGCCAGTGAATTGGGAATCAAGGTTTCCAGCTGAGCCATAACTTCTTGTGCTTCCTCGTAAAGATCTGCGAGTATATAGGCATGGGCGAGACCCAACAGGATTTCGGGACAGATGGGACTTAAACTGCGCCCTTCCAGATAAGCCTGCATGGCAATATCCAGAAAAGTCTCCTTTTGAATAGCGAAAAGGTCCCCTGATTTGCGAAATGATTCATATTCTTCTATCTCGAAAAACTCCATGGTCTCTTTAGCAAGCATGAAGTCGGTGCCTTCGGCGGCAAGGTAATAGAGATCCATGAATACCCGACCAATCACATAGTGGGTGACAAAAAAGCTCTCGTGCTGAGACAACGCCAGAACTAATTCAGATAAAGCGCCGTCGATATCGCCGGCCTGAAGATAGGCAAAACTGAGAAAGGTATGGATAATCTCACCGTGAACCGGACGACGTGAGCTGGCAAGCTCACGCCAAATGGATATGGCTTCCGTAAAAGGCGAAGCGGGCATGGCCCGATATGGCGTCCTCGCCATGTTCATGCCGTTGAATCGAGTAACAGTGAGATCGCCTGTTTGAGAAAGATCTTCAAAAAACCGGGCAAGGCCCAAATTAAAACGGGCCTTTACCCGGTGCTCTTTTGAACGAAATGACGCGGCCAGGCTCTGGAATACAGCCTGGGCCTCATCGTATTGCTTTAAATGAGCTAGGGAGATGCCAAACAAATTCCGAGTCTTGAAATCCATATTGCCCAGGCCAATACGCTGTTCAAGTATCCGTCTGGCCTGTTCAAACTCTCCCCG
>JBNKOV010000431.1:0-5161 GCA_050294955.1 Holophagae bacterium | reverse complement strand
ACCTGACCGTTTGATCCCGGCTTATCATCACTAATTTTGTGAATGATGGGGTGTGGATCTGCGTGAACATGGAGGTCGTAAGTGCCTGTTTGTTCGTTGTCGTCTTCCATGGAAATAATGGCCGGATCTTCTGTGAAATTATGGAAATAGGACCGCCACTGGGGGTCTACCGACTCCGGATTTTCAAGATAATCCTGGTAGAGTTGCTCTACATAAATAAGATTCGGGCTGCCGTAAGGCGTGTCTTCCGTGTGGGCCATTTTGCAACTTCCTGCCTTTTTTAAAGTAATAAGATCATTTCATGGCGACTTAGTATACCTATTTTTGGTGGAAAGATCAATGGCGAGCCCTTATTTTTGCCCTATAAAAATACAGATTTAGCGCTTGTTTTTTGAGGAAAATCCTGTGGACCCCTGGGATTCTGCTATACTAAAACCCCTGGCCAACCTGGCCCCGCATTGTCTTTTTTGATGGAGGAGAACCCTGTGCTTTTATTTCTGTTATCTTTGCTTTTCGACGAACCCGCAACCATAGCAAACCCTATGGCCGTGAAAGGTTCCCAATACACGCTCGTCCTCAAAGAAGACCTCCGATTTGGAGCCGATGAGGACGAAGACGCCTATATCTGGTCGGAACCGGAAACCGGTGTCGCTGTTGGCCAGGATGGGCGCATCTATGTGGTGGACAAAGGGGAGTCTCGAATCCTGGAATTCGATGATAAGGGCCAATTTATCCGAGAAGTCGCTCATAAGGGTCAAGGACCGGGAGAGCTTCAGTCTCTTGGCTCCCTTCACTTTCTGAACGATGGCAGCGCAGTGGCTGTTGAAGCGCTGATCATGGCTATTCCGAGATTTCACTTCTTTGACAAGGACATGAAGTACAAAGAAACGAAAACCCCGCTGGGCGCTGAGAAATATCACTCTCAGGTGGTGTTCTCCCCTACTGGCAAGTTCTTCGCCAGCAGATTCCTATCTTTTTCGGAGGAGGGAAAACGCTTCGACAAGGTTGGCCTTTTTGATCACGATCTCAATTTGGTCAGGTTGGTTGGCGAACGCGAACAGTCCATGCAAATGCGGAGGCTCTCCGAACCGGCCTACCTGTCTCAATATCTGGCCGAAAGCCTCGTTGGCGCCTTCAAAAGTACGGGGATTCTGGCTTTTGGCTCGGATGGGAAGCTTTATGAAGCCCAGAGCGATGCCTACGAAGTCAAGGTTTGGGACCCAAGCCTCAAAAAACAGCTTTTGGTTGTTAAGAAGGACTATAAACCCATTCCCAATAAGCCCTCGCAAGTGCGCGGCGTCCTAGACGCCATTGCCGATGGTTACCGTCCCTTCTCACGCATGCACGCCATTATGACCGATGACTTCCTGCAAAAAGTAGTGGATAATACCGAAGTGCCTCCTGCTAAAAACCCCATTGTCGGCATTGTTCCCATGCCGAATGATTTCTTCCTGGTTGTCCATGATTTAAACACGGTTACTGGGGAACAGACTGCCGATATTTTTAATGAGAAAGGTCGCTTTCTTGGCCAGGTGTCAACCAGCCGCTGGTCTTTATTAAACCAAAAAGCCGCTGCCCGAATGGTCTTTACGAAAACCCATGCCTATACCATTGAAACCGATGAAGAAGGCGACAATCGAGTGGTCCGGTTCAAATGGAGTCTTGCACCCAAAAATTAATGCGATCCGCTGGGATAAAAAGAACCAGAAACTCGCCAGGCCTGTAATTTACTCATAATTTGAGACAGTCCGCCTAATACATCGTATACTAAGATGAGGTGTTTTAATGCGGCCATCGTGCAGCTTTTGTGGAAAGCCCTGTTTTGCATCCCTGCCAAAGGGAACCCCTGTCCGGATCATGGAAGCCTACCAGCCAATTACCCTGGCCGCAACGTGCATGGAAGGCCGCGCCTTTGAGAAGTCCAGGATCGGTTTTAGTTATGACGATGTCCGCATAGCTATGAAATGCGCTTCAAAGAAACCAACCAAGATGGAGCTTTATCGGTTGGGCAGAGAAGTTGAGGCCTGGCTGAACACCCCTTCGTAACCCAAAGCAATCAAAAGGTTCATATGGGTTACAGACAGAGCCGCGCTGCCTCAATGAGACCAACACGGCCCGTAATTCAATCCAATGTCAACTCTTGCTCTTTACCCGACGGAATGGGTAGATCCACGAGGAGAGCGCGGGAACCTTGCGTGTCTGCACCCAGACCTTTCCATGGCCGGAGAACCGGCAGACAAGACCTTCTCCAGAAAAGAAGAGGGACTTGTAACCGCCAACGGAAGTCACCTGATAATCCAAACCAGAGGTAAAGGCCACAATATGGCCCGTATCCACAACGTAATCGCCCGTGACATCAACTTCGAACATGGCTCCATAGGTGTTGAACCACAAATCGCCCTTGCCAGAGCAGCGAATGAGGAACAGGCTTTCTCCGGAGAAGAACCCCTTCATTAAACCCTGCCATTTGGTTTCTACAGCAATCTCGGGGCTGGAAGCCACATAAGCGGAATTCTGGAGGTAAATAACATCGTCTTCCAGATACACATGGTCCATATCGCCTGGAGGTCCAGGCGCAATTTTAATTTCTCCCGGACCGCCTTCCGCAGTGAAATCGTTGATGAAGAGCGACTCGCCGGTCAGAAACCGACCAAATCCGCCCTTCAATTTGGTTTTCATATTAATATTTACATCCATGGAAGCCATGGCGGAGGCCTCCACCTTCAGGGTCTGATTGGCGGGAATCTCCACGGTCAAAAAACTGAAGTCTGGTTTGCTGTCTATCTGATATTTAAATTCTGAATAATCTTGACGCATGTGAACCCCTCCTATCTCGGCTTCAACATGGGACCCAGTGTCTTACCGAAACCCGTGGCGTTATGTGACTGGCACCAGACCGTGCCTCTGCCGTGGAACTTACAAACCAAACCTTCTCCACCCAAAACAGAGGAGACCCAACTCTTGCCAGCTTTGGTTACCGTGAAATCCAGCGTTTCGTTAAACGCCACGATATGTCCGGTGTCTACAATCACCTCATCCTCGACTTGAATGGGATAGATGGCTCCAAATGAGTTGAGCACAACCTTGCCAGATCCGCTCAGGTTCAACCAGAACATGCTCTCCCCAGAGAGAATTGATTTAAACCCCTGCCATCCCATATCCATATTTACCGAATGATCGGCAGCCACAAAGGATCCGGCCTGAACAACCAGGTTTTCCTGTTCGAGTTCATAGCACATCATATCGCCAGAAAGCGTGCAAGCCAACCAGACTTCACCCGGCCCGCCGCTTGCGCTATAGTGATTCAGGAAAAAGGATTCACCGGCGAACAAACGTTTGGCCGCCTTTAAAATGCCGCCCTTTCCCTTCTTATGTGTTGTTGTGTTCAGCGAGAGATTGCCGCTCATGGCAATCATAGCGCCCGCTTCAGATGTAAAGGTCTCCCCGGGATTCAAACCGATTCTGGCTGCTGCATTTCCCGGTCCGTACTTGATTTCAACTTCCATATCTCACCTTTCCCGTTTTTATCAATACAGTTTGGGGTTCAGCCAGCTTTTAAGGCCGTCCAAGCTTCTGGTTTGAATGATGATCTTTCCCTTTCCATTAACCCGGGTCACCAGACCCTCACCACCAAAGAAACTGGAAAAAATACCACCGGCCATTTGAACCTTCAAGGACATCTGGGGTTCGTATGCAACGAGATGACTGGTGTCTACTATATACTCTCCGTCGATATGTTTCTCAATTAATCCGCCGTAGGCGCCGTACCAGACTTTGCCGGTTCCACTAACCTCTAACTTGAAGAGGCCTTCACGGCCAATAAAGGAAGCCAGCCCCGCGTACCTGAGTCCTAATTTTATTCCCGGAGTTGAGGCAATATAAGCGCCGGGCTGCAGACAGTACGATTCTCCGTTTAATTCTAATTCACGCATGTCCCCGGGCGTCCCTTGTACCAAAGTCACTCTTTTGGATGCGCTTGTGTTATTAGTAAATGTGTTTATGAATAGAGATTCTCCACCAAGAAATTTCTTGGATAGACCGGAAAAGAACCCGCCGTTAAACGACGCCTTCAAATCCAGATCCGCCGCCATGCTGGCCATAGCGTCCGACTCAGCCACAATGCTTTCGCCAGGTTCCAGGTCCGCGTGGAGGTATGCAAAAGAGGGCGCGCCCTCAATGAGTGTTTTCATTATTACCATCCTCTCTGGTTTCTTCGGTTTCTCCAGACGCAAGAGCTGCGTCCAGGCTGGTTTTCAAGTCGTCCAGGAGTGTGCCGAATTCCCTGAATTCCCGCTTCTCCATGGTAGCGATATGATCCTGAATACGCTCAATGCGTTCCTCCGTGCTGGGGTGGGTGCTCAAAAAATTGAGCTTTTCATCCACCGCGCCCGCTGCGCCCTGAGCCTCTTGTATTTTTTGAAAAAAACCCTTCATGCCGTTGGGATCGATACCCGCCAGGTCCAGATAATGCAGCCCGGTTATATCTGCGTCCCGCTCATTATCTCGAGAAAACTGTTGGTTAAGAAGATAGGGAGCAGCCTCGTTAAGTATGGCGAATAAGGCGGTGGAATCCCCAATAAACATTTGCGCCAGAAGAACCAAGCCCACCGAATTGATCATGGATTTCAGGCTATGGCGCCGGTTTACATGGGCAATCTCGTGTGCTAAAACCCCCAAAAGCTCCTCCACGGCATCGGCCTTTCGAATAGCGCCAGAGTGAAACACCACATGGCCGCCAGGAAATGCGAAGGCATTCAGGGTGGGATCGTTCACCACATGAAACTTGAATTCATACCTTTTGTCGGGAAGATATTCGGTTAAGGCCCGTGTCAAAGTCTTCATATGAATCTCAAGTTGAGAATCCACAACCATATCGGCGTTCAGGCTGTATTGAGCAAAAACCGTATCGCCTAATTTCTCCTCCCAGGAGGCGGGTACTTGGGCGGACAACCCATCCACCATCCAGGGTTTGGCGGCAAATATGCCTACAATTAATGCGATGAGCAGACCCAAAACCAACACCGGGGCAACCCATTGCTTTGCTCTTTGGCGTTTAAGCCCCTTCACCGCTTCAGCCAATTCCATATGGTCCAGCAAATTGCTGTCTTCCAATATGGCGTGATCCGAAGTGTAGAATGACCATTCACTCAAATTGGGATGC
>JBNKOV010000430.1:0-5165 GCA_050294955.1 Holophagae bacterium | reverse complement strand
TTCCCGCTGACCATTTCAGGAATTTTCGATATAAACACCTTCGACGCGCTCTTCCAAAAATGGGTCAACCACATGACCGAAAACGTCCCCATTTTTGGATTTCTCCACTGGTCCGGGGGCATCCTCGCTACCATCGTGGCTTATAGAACTTCCTTGAAGCATTTCAAAAAAATAGAAGCCGTGCCGCCTCGCAGTGGAGAAAAACCCATGTCAGTCACGCCTCTATTGGACATTCTTCAGAAATAGCCCTGTCAGAATGATCAAAACGTAAGGAACCACCTCTCATGCCGAGATAGGCGAGCAACACCTGATGAAAGCTATGAGAGCATCCGCCTCTCAAACCCCCAATCTTCCCGCTACGACTGGATCCCCATCAAATTTTATGCCTGCGATTCTTGAAAAAAGTGATACTATGGGTGTTTTTGAGCCAATAGGCTCAAAAGCATCTTACCAGGCCTGAACGGTCAGGGGAGTTCCCCATCAAAAGCTGGAAAAAATCACAAACTCTGGCAATCAGGTCGAGAATGAAGCAGAGCGCGTATGAAGATACTTGATATTCACCCGGTTACACCTCAACAACGTTACATTGATCACGTTGTAGGCCATCTCAAACAAGGTGGCGTGCTGGCCTATCCCACAGACACCTGTTATGGCTTGGGTTGCAGCATTTTTGAAAAAAAGGCCATCGACTTTATCTACAGATTAAAACGCCTCAAACAAAGCAAACCCCTGAGCTTTATATGCAACGACTTGAAAAATATAAGCCAATACGCCATTGTCAGCAACAAAGCTTATAAGCTCATGCGCAAACTGCTGCCAGGACCCTACACCTTTGTCCTGCCCGCCACCCGAGACGTGCCCAAACTGTTGCAGAACAAACGCAAACAGGTGGGCATCCGCGTTCCAGACAATAATGTCATCCTTGAAGTGGTCCGACAACTGGGAAACCCCATTATTTCAACCACCTGCCAATTGCCAGGCGACCCCATGCCCTGCGCAGACATCTACGAAATTAAAGACCAGTTCGAACATTTGCTGGACCTGGCCGTAGATGGCGACTACATTTATCCCGAAGTCTCAACCGTGGTCGCCATTGAGGATGATAATGTGGAAATCTTGCGAGAAGGCAAGGGCGATATTGCGCCGCTTCAACAAATCTAGTCAAACCACTGGAGAATCGTCATGTCAAAACAAACCATCCTGGTAACGGGAGGCGCGGGCTTTATTGGCTCCAACTTTATCCTCAACGCCCTGGAAAATGGGTTCAAAATTGTCAACCTGGACAAACTGACCTACGCGGGCAACCCCAATAATCTTAAGTCTATCGCAGATCACCCCCGCTATCTTTTCCAAAAGGGCGACATATGCGACGGGCCTTTGGTGGGCAAACTCCTGCGGGACAATAAGGTAAACTACATCGCCCATTTTGCCGCTGAAAGCCATGTTGACCGCTCCATTGACGGCCCAGGCGCCTTCCTTCAGACCAATATTCTGGGCACATTCACCATGCTCCAACAGGCTCTTGCCTGGTGGCGCGAGCTTGAAGGCGCGGAAAAAGACGGTTTTCGATTCCTACACGTCTCCACAGACGAGGTTTACGGCTCTCTTGGCAAGACCGGACTGTTTCAAGAAACCACAGCCTATGCGCCCAATTCCCCCTATTCCGCCTCAAAAGCGTCTTCAGATCACCTGGTCAGAGCCTGGCGGCACACCTGTGGACTTCCGGTGCTAACCACCAATTGCTCAAATAATTACGGTCCATTGCAGTTTCCCGAAAAGCTCATTCCCGTCATTATTCTCAAAGCCCTGAAGCGAGAACCCATCCCCATCTACGGAGACGGCAGCAACATCCGGGATTGGCTCTACGTCAAGGACCACTGCGAAGCCATTCTCACCGTTTTTGAGAAGGGCCGCCTGGGTGAAACCTACAATATAGGCGGTAATAACGAAAAAACCAACTTGGAAGTGGTCCGTTATATCTGCGCTATCTTGGATGGATTAAGACCCAAGGATGACGGGGTTTACGAGGACCAGATCACTTTCGTAAAAGACCGGCCGGGCCACGACGCCCGCTACGCCATAGACGCTTCAAAAATCGAGAAGGAGCTTGATTGGGAGCCTTCTGAGTCCTTTGAAACCGGCATGTACAAAACGGTCGTCTGGTATTTGGACAACCTCGACTGGTGCGAGGATATCTTAAGCGGCGACTATCGACTGGAAAGACTGGGAACCGGCGAATCCTAAGCAGAGCGCACGCCGCCAGACCTCAGGGTCCTGGCGGCGTATAAAACCTGGTTCACCCCAGCTTTTCACGCAGCAACTGGTTTATTAACTTGGGGTTGCCCTTGCCGCGCGTGGACTTCATAGCTTGACCCACAAAGAAACCCATGAGCTTCTTTTCGCCATTGCGGAATCGGGTCGTCTCGTCTGGGTTATCCCGCAGAACCTGTTCAATAACCCCTTCCAACTCAGTGCTGTCGGTAACCTGTTTCAAGCCCTTGCTCTCTACAATGTCCCGTGGATTGCCGCCTTCGCGAATCATGTGCTCGAACACGTCTTTGGCAATTTTTGTGGAGATGGTTTGATCGTCGATAAGCGAAACCAGCGCGCCTAAATCCTCGCCGCCAAAACCCAAATCCGCAAGGGATCGGTCCTTGATTTCGTGCCTCAAATGGTTGACGATCCAATTGGCGATGGCCTTGGGATTGTCATGGGCGGATCGCGCGGTCTCAAAAAAGGCGGCAATGTCGGCGTCGCTCGCCAGCAAGGCGGCCTCTTCCGAACCCAATCCAAGATCCCGCTTCAATTGCTCATAGACGGCCTTTTGCGCGTCATCGAGTCCCTCGGTTACATCTCTTGCAACCTGAGCGGGCTGAGCAGGTCTGGTTGATTTTTGGGGGATCTTCTTCTCAGGCGCGGCGGCCTTGCTCGTGGATTTTGCCCAACTGTCTCGCAACTGCGCTGTCCGGTTGAAAACCAGAGCCCCTTCCTTAGAGTCTTTGGAATCACTACAGAAGAAGCCGGTTCGCTCGAACTGGTAAGACGTTCCCGGGGCGTGGTCCGCAATATAAGGCTCCACAAAGGCGTCTACCTCGGTGAGGGAGTTGGGATTCAAGAAGGTCTTGAAATCCACCTCTTTATCTCCATCGGGTCTCTCATGATTGAACAGTCGGTCATACAGCCGCACCTTTGCGGGAACCCCATGTTCCACCGACACCCAATGAACCGCGCCCTTGATCTTGCGATCCTCGGGATTTACGCCCAAGGTCTCGGGGTCATAGGTGCAGCGCAAGGCCAGAATCTGGCCCGAAGCATCTTTCTCAACATCATTGCATTTAATGACATAACCATGACGAAGCCGCACTTCGCCGCCCGGAACAAGCCGTCGAAATCCCGGCGGCGGGTTCTCCTGAAAATCTTCCCGGTCAATATAGACCTCACGGGAGAAGGGCAGGTCTCGCGATCCCTCCAAGGGTACGTCGTGGGGAAAGAGCGAGGCGTCCAGTATCTCGGTTTTCCCCTCGGGGTAGTTGTCGATGACGACCTTCAGGGGATCTAAAACGCACATAACTCGCGGCGCTTTCTGGTTCAAGTCATTGCGCACGCTGAACTCCAACTGGGTGATGTCCACCACGCTGTTGGCCTTTGCCACGCCGATGCGATCGCAAAAATCTCGGATGGCTTCGGGGGTGTAGCCACGACGGCGCATGCCAGACAAGGTGGGCATGCGGGGATCGTCCCAACCGCTCACAAATCCGCCTTTCACCAGCTCCAACAACTTGCGTTTACTCATGATGGTGTAGTTGAGATTCAAACGGGCGAATTCGTACTGGCGTGAGCGAAAGGGGACGCCTTCGGTTTCGTCCAAGATCCAATTATACAACTCCCGATTGTTCTCAAACTCCAGGGTGCAAATGGAATGGGTGATATTTTCGATGGCGTCGGATAGGCAGTGGGCGAAATCGTACATGGGATAGATGCACCAGGCGTCTCCGGTACGATGATGGGTCTCGTGACGGATGCGGTAGAGCAGCGGATCTCGCATTTTCATGTTGGAGGAGGCCATGTCAATCTTGGCCCGGAGCACGTGGGCGCCCGCTTCAAATTCCCCTGCCCGCATGCGGCGGAACAAATCCAAATTTTCTTCTACCGACCTGTCTCTAAAAGGGCTTGGCTTTCCGGGCTCTTTTACGGTGCCGCGATACTCGCGGATCTGGGCCTCGTTTAAATCGCAGATATACGCCTTGCCCTGCTTGATCAGGTTCTCGGCAAATTCATAGAGTTTTTCAAAGTAGTCCGACGCGTGGTAGAGGTTCTCGCCCCAATCAAAGCCCAACCAACGGATATCCTCCTGGATGGAAGCGACATATTCAACATCCTCTTTTTCCGGGTTGGTGTCGTCGAAACGCAAGTGGCAGGTTCCCTTGTAATCCCGGGCAAGGCCAAAGTTCAGGCAGATCGACTTGGCGTGTCCTATGTGCAGGTAGCCGTTGGGCTCCGGCGGGAAACGCGTGGTTACTACGCCGCCATGGGTTCCGGCCTTCAGGTCTTCTTCAACAATGCTTTCTATAAAATTCGACGGCTTGTCGTCCGTATGCTTTGATGTGGTCACTCCCCTCACCTCACTCAACACTTATCGGCGCAATCTTATCACCGTTGGGCTCATTGAGCCATGGCTTTTAGGGATGAAAATGCAAAAAGGGCGCAAATCGCCGCTCCCATGACGATCCGCGCCCCATTTACCCACACGCAAAGGGTTATTGACAGGCCTTCCATCCTCCTATAAGGATGCGTACATCCGATGGTCCCACCTGCCCGTCGCCGTCCAAATCACCGCGACAGGGCACGGGACAGGGTCCGGCTTCTCCGGTCAGCTCCACCAGGTCGATCATATTGGCGAATCCATCCCCATTCAAATCGCCGGGACAGGGCGCGCCCTCGCCGGCTTGGAACAGAGTAAAGGAGAAAACGGGCGTAATGGCCAGGCCATTTGCAGCGCTGGGGTCTTCTATATACCATCGTCCAAACAAGTTACTACCTTGGAGCGACGGATTGTCGGGTATGGTGAGGGAAACGGAGGCGTAACCCTCTCCCGGGGCATTGCCCTGGGTAAAGGTCTCTTCCCAGGCGAAGGTTCCGTTCAGAGGAACGGTTGCGCTTAAACC
>JBNKOV010000429.1:0-5181 GCA_050294955.1 Holophagae bacterium | reverse complement strand
TTCTAAGAAGAGGCTCGAATATAACCAAAATTTAATCGCTCCTGTGGAAAATGTCAAGACGCCCTCCTGTCCTCTATCACTCGTCCCGCTACTCATGGGGTTCATCGTAGGCTGTTTCAGTAGGAAGAGAGGGCCTTATTTTTCTCATCTACCATAATCAACAGGGCTTTGCCGCCATTTCAATGCCTCAATTGAGAATACAAAAACACAGCGGCCATCTCTCACCCTTGACGGGCTACAGCCTCCTGGCCCATAATCAAGCCATGTGCTTTTAGTTTGATTCACAGCAACTTCAGGAGGGCGGTATGAAAACCGGGAAGAAATTGAATCTAGAAACCTTGAAGATTCAGAGCTTTGTGACTTCGGTAAGTCAAACGAGTCGTGAACTGGAAGGGGGGCGCGACTGCGGCGTGACGCTTTGCCCGCCATGCACTCCAGCCAATTGTCCAACCAACGATTTCCCCTGCTTTACAAAGCGCACTTATTGCGACCCCTGCGAAATAGAGGCGCAACCCTATTGATTTGATGGGCATATGCACTTAACACAAAAGGACTGCCTTCCGAGTCCATGGAATGATTGCGCCCCCTCTTCAAAGATGGAATTCATACATATTAAAGGTGTTTAAATGAGCGAAGAAAAAGTAATACTGGAAGCGAAGTTCAACCCCAAGGTGCGCAACTACTGGCTGTTGTCGGGCACCATTGTGTTCACTCTCACCATAGTGGGTATTCCACTGCTATTATTGTGGATCCCTTTGGGGCTCGCCCTTACAGGAAGATACCTGGAAAGCCTGACCTGTGTTCTCACGGATCGGAATCTGAAAGTTGGACGCGGCATATTCAACCGGGTCGAGAAGACGGTGCCTCTAGATAAAATTACCGATCTGGGCATGACCCAGGGTCCCATTATGAGGTACATGGACCTGGAGGCCATGTCCGTTGAGACTGCTGGCCAATCGGCAGCGGGCGCTCTTATCAATCTGGTGGGAATCATCGATGGTCGTAAATTTAGAGAAGCTGTTCTTAAACAACGGGATAAGGTAACTGCCAGAAATGTTGAGAAGAGTGAGTCCTCGGAAAAGAGCAGCGACATGGCCGACATGCGAAGCATCTTTATTGAAATTCGCGATTCCCTGAAAAACATTGAAACCGCACTTGCCAAAGACCAGAAATAACCGAAGGTCCCGGTCTTTATCGGGGCCAGACATCTCCTAAGAAGCTGAAACGACGCGGGCGATTTTCCGTATTTCTGTTTTGGCCAGGAAATGGGTGAAGCGGGTGCGCATTTTAGGCCAGTCGTCTAAAATCTCGCCTGCTCTCCCACTGCCCGTTTTGCTGTAATAATGACCAATTAAATTTTTTAAGGCCAGCTCATCTTCGCTGGTCATGGGGACGTCCGCCAGATAATCCCCATGGGCTTGAGCGCCCGGTTGATTGAACAGGTAGATTTCACCGCCGGTCATGCCTGCGCCCATGTTCGCGGTTACCGGACCCAAAAAGACGATGGTTCCACCAGTCATATATTCACAGGCATGCATTCCAGCGCCTTCCACCACCGCCGTAGCGCCGCTGTTCCTAACCGCAAATCGGTCCCCTGCCCTGCCATGAGCGTACAACACGCCTCCTGTGGCGCCGTACAACGCGCCATTGCCCAGAATTGCGTTGTCCTCCGGCTTGAATGAAACACGCATTTCGGGGCGAATGATCATAAGCCCGCCTGACATGGATTTTCCAACGGAGTCGTTGGCTTCGCCCCACAGCGCCACTTCCATGCCATCTGTCATGAAGGCGCCAAACCCCTGACCGGCGCTCCCACGGAAGCTGATCTGTTTGGTTACCTCGCCAAAAGCGAGAAGCTCGCCCTGTCTTTCCGGCTGATGCTCCGCCATTTTCCTGGCCAGGGTCGCCAGAACGCCTCGATCTGTATTGGTTATGGCGTAGGTGAGATGACAATTTTCCTGGAGGGGACCGCGGCTCCAAGCATCCTCTACAATTTTGCGATTGAGCGGACTGAGACCGTCAAAAAAGAGATTCTCTTTTTTTGCGCCCAAGACAGCGGGCGGACCCAAGAAAGCCGAAAGGTCCAATCCCAGAGCCGCCACCTGATCCTCAAGCTGGGGTTTCACCTCCAAAAGGTCTGTTCTCCCAATGACATCGCCGAGATTCCCAACGCCCAATGAGGCCAGATTGCGTCGGACATCTTCTGCGATAAAACCCAGAATTCGCACGATATGGTCGGCAGTCCCCACGTATTTCGCCTTAAATTTGGGATTGTGAACTGCGATGCCGGTTGGGCAGGTATTCTTCTCGCAAATCCTTGCCATCACACAACCCTGAGCCACCAAGAGCAACTTTCCAAAATCGAATTCTTCAGCGCCTAATATGGCGGCTGAAACGATATCCCGCCCAGTTTGCAACCCGCCGTCAACTCTAAGGGTGACGTGATCGCGCAACCCGTTTTCCACCAGTGCGCGATGGGCTGCGATCAAGCCCAACTCCCAGGGCAGACCCGCGTGTTTCATGGAACTGAGCGGGGCCGCGCCCGTACCGCCGTCCCCGCCTGAAATTTGAATGATGTCGGCTCCAGCTTTGGCCACGCCAACCGCAATAGCGCCAAGATTTGCGCCCGACACCAGCTTCACGCTTACTCGGGCCTTGGGGTTGAACTGCTTCAGCTCGTAGATGAGCTCTTTGAGGTCTTCGATGCTATAGATATCGTGCATGGGAGGCGGTGAGATGAGGTCTACGCCCGGTCTGGCATGTCTGGCTTTCGCGATTTCATCCGTCACCTTCACGCCCATCAACTGCCCCCCTTCTCCGGGTTTGGCGCCCTGGGCCATTTTGAGCTGAAACTCATCAGCGCCAGCAAGATAGGTCGCCGTTACGCCGAACCGGCCAGAGGCTATCTGCTTGGTTGTGGCCCTGGTTCCATCCACTTCATGGAAGGGATTTTCTCCCCCCTCTCCACTATTGGATCTGCCTCCAATCAGCCTCATGGCTTTGAAAATATCTCGCTGAGACTCTGCGCTAATAGCGCCAAAAGACATGGCGCCGGAGCCAAACCTGCGCATAATCTGATGTCGCGTTTCTACACCACTCAGATTCATAGACTTTTCGGTAGTTTTAAATTGAAAGAGGTGACGTAGATGGGTTGGCTCGGTTTGTTGACAGGCATTGAGAAACTCATCGAAGATTTCAGGATTCTCCAAGTCAACCTGATCGCCACGCACCAGATGATGGATCATCTTGGACAGTTTATTGGTCATAGCGTGCTTTTCGCCAGCCAACCCCGCATTGTGCTCCTTATACTGATAGGTATGCAATAGCTTGTCTTTATTGAGGTTCTCTGTATAGCGCAGAATGCGCTCCGCCAGTTTTTCCAAGGTGAGTCCGCTAATCGGGCTGGACAATCCAAGAAAATAGCTCTTCACCAACTGATGATCCAAACCCAAAGGCGTAAAGAGCTTGGAGCTTTGATAGCCCCTCACGACCGAAATGCCCATTTTAGCCATGACCTTCAATAATCCGCTGGCAAAGGCTTGGAGCAAGCGTTCTTCACGTATTTCAGGAGAATGACCGTTCAGTTTTCGGTGGTTCTCATAACGAGCAATCTCAAGAGCGAGATAGGGACAAACCGCTGCAGCGCCAAACCCGATCAAGGCCGCGACATGATGGGTCTCTCTTATTTCACCAGAATGAACAACAATAGAGGCCCTCAATCTCAGCCCTCTTCGGTTAAGCACTTTAACCACAGACCTTAAAGCCAGGAGACTGGGAATTGGGGGATTCGCTTCATCCGCCGTCCTGTCACTCAAAACAATAATTGAAGCGCCGGCCTTCACCGCCTTAATAGCCTCCCTACCAATAGCTTCCAGCCGTTTTTTCAATGCCGCGGCCCCAGCTTTCCTAGAAAAGGTCATCGCCAATTCGCTGCGGGACAACGAAGTATTGGGATCCGCCTGGGGAAGCCGATCGATACAAGCCATTTGCGACAGACTCACAACGGGGCTGGACAGCTCAATAGCAGGGGCGGGAGGGATAAGTTCCTTGGGTGAAAAGATATTGGGTTTACGACCGAGATGCACCGTGAGATCGGTTACCATCTCTTCTCTAAGATAATCCAAAGGCGGATTCGTTACTTGAGCGAAGTTTTGATAGAAGTAGTCAAAGAAGGTGCGGGGCTGATCGGAGAAAATGGCGGGGCGAGCCGTGTCGCCCATAGAGCCCAAAGGCTCTTTCCCTGTGAGAATCATGGGAATGAGAATTCGGTCCATGTCTTCTCGAGTATAGAGAAACAAAGCCTTTTGTTCCAGATGACTGGGCTCAGTCGGAGCCGATACGTCCAATGTTATCAGCCTGGAGTGATAACGTACCTTATCCTCTTCCGCCGAAGCGCCTGGGTCAGAAAAATCCATGAAGCCGCTCTGAGGGCAGATCGTAACGCAAGACCCTGCGGCCAAAGCGCCTTTGGCCACGATCTCCACCTCGGGAACCTGAAATGGTCCCGCTTCCGAGGCCAGATAAAAGTGGCTGTGGGTGGTACACCAGCGACCGGGTCGGAACCCGTTTCGGTCAAGGCGTGCGCCCACGGCGTCACCGTCTGCAAAGGCAATCATGGCAGGTCCGTCCAGGGGTTCCATAGCCCGTCCCCAGAATCGGTAGAACGGCGTGTTGTCGTGGGCTGGCGGCATGAGAATAGCCATAATTTCTTCCATGCGCGTTATGCTGCTGCGAAACTTCAGGGCCTCCACCATTTCATTCATGTTGGCCGAATCGCTAATGCCAAAGCGAGTCAACAACTCACCATAGGGCAAACCCATGGACATCTCTCTGGAAGTAGACCAGGAGCGATTCCCGGCAATGGTGTTGATTTCGCCATTATGGCCAATCATCCGAAAGGGTTGGGCCTTATCCCAACTTGTACTGGTATTGGTGGAAAACCGACGATGGAATAGGGCGAACCGGGTCTTGTAGACAGGGTTGGCCAAGTCAGGGTAGAACGCAGCAAGATCAGCGGCTCGGGATAGCGCTTTGTATATCAAGGTTTTAGCCGAGAGCGAGCAAAAGAACATAGCGTCCCTTAAATCCTCATCCCGAATTTTGGTGCATGCCATTTGTCGCGTTGTGTACAACAGTTTCTCAAAGGAGTCCAGTGTTCGGCAAAACTTGGGCCGATCAATA
>JBNKOV010000428.1:0-5192 GCA_050294955.1 Holophagae bacterium | reverse complement strand
TGCTATCGCAGGCTCAAAGGTCGCAGGAAAGGCCTGAATGGAAGGATCGTAACTTTGAAGACCTGGAGGTCCTATGACTTCCCAAAGGCCTCAAAACGTCCTTTTCCAGCTAAAATCGTTAAGCGGAGAAGGACGAGGTTCTTTAGACCGGATTTAGACGTCATTTACATTACCAGATAAATCACCGGTGTAATAACAGACGAAGACTGAACCAGCAAACTACTCCAAAACCAGTGCGGAAACGGCTTCCAAGGTGGCTTTGTTTCTTTTGCCTCTGAAGATGAATCCGGAAAGATTGTGATCGTTCTTCACCCGAAGGGTCTGCACGCCAGCCCTATTTTTCAAAGTAAGGCCTGGGAACAGTTCTTGGACATCTGCACGCAGAGTCTGCTTGGGAGATAGGGTGAATTCGGCGGTTTGAACCATGTTGCCGAAACCGTCGTAAGCTTCAATAGTTACGGGCGTTTCCTCGGCTTCCATATTGGTGATCACCACAGAACTCCACCACTCGCTGTTGGAGCGAATCCCGGAAAACAGCAGTTGTTCGCCACATCTGGAGGTCATGGGCAGTCCGGCGAAAGCATCCTGGTTGCCATACAGCAGCATACCCATAATGGGCTTCTGTGGGAAAGCGGCCATCCAACGGACCTGATCCCCTCTCACAAAATCCTTGAGCCAGGTTTCTGCGAGGGTCACCATGCTGGATGAAGGCTCGATATCTTCCGTGCGATCCACCAGAATCTCGCCCTGATCGTTATATCCAACCAGGCGAACCGGTATGGTTTGATCGTGGGGATTGGCTAAAACCATGCCTGTCCAATCGCCATCCCGATGGGCGCCAGCCAGGTAGGGTATGATCAGGAAATCTGAAAGTTCCTGAATGAATGGCACGGCTGCGGCTTGATTACTTCCTGTGGTGCGCATGACGCTAAAACCGGAAAGATAGGTGCCTAATTCGCCGGAAAGCGCAACCCAGGGCGTACCGCTGGTGTTGAAGGTGTTCTCAACGATGGGAACCAACTCGGTATGGCCAGCAGGGGTTTCACGAGTAACCACGTCGCCAGCAGCGTCCCTCATGGCAAATACGGCTGTTTCCTCTTCGTCCACGGTCCGGATGTAGAGATCGGTGGACCAGACGCTTAGATTGCGAGGAACGTGGGGCACGTAATACGCGCCGCCCGACAATGCGGGAGCCCGATAGGCGAAGCGACCGGAAACCTCGTCGCCGCCTCCAGAAATTACTGGGGCGAGGGTTTTGCTGGAACTCAGCGATATGGCCGCTGGCGTTTCGAGAGAATTGAAATCGATCAACCATTCGCCAATCAACTTGCCGTTGTGGGCGTCGATGGTGTCGCGGTTCAACTTTTGGGTTCCGATAACCTCATTGGCCTCGTTGTAGATCTTCATGGTGACGATGTCGGTTTCATCGATAAGCGAACTGATTTCCAGTTCGAAATTCTCGGAGAAGGGCAACACGTAGAAATTTTCTTGATCTGGGCAGTTAAACCGGAAAAAATTGAGGGCTGTCTTCTCAGCTAAGAACACTTCATCCCGGTAGGCGGTAATGAGCACGGGCCGGGTAGATGTTGAGAAAGAGAGCTGGGCGAAAGCGCCGCCATTTTCATCGAGAGAAAGTAGATGGAAATGACTGGGAATGCGGTCCATGCGGTTCTGTACAATGACACGCTTATTGGCGAGATAATCCAGATTGTGCCAGTTTGGGTAGAAACCCACTCGATCGGCTCTGCGATTGTTTGGCTCTTGAATGCTGAGGCCGGAGGCGGTCTCGATCCAGAGATATCCCTCATGAGAGACCAGGTTGACAACCGGCTCTCCAGAAAGGGGCTCAAAAGCGAAACTTTGCGAGAGGTTGGTGATGTCAGAATAAACCCGAATGATTTCATTGTTGTGATAGGTAAGCCCCAACTCACTGACCTGGAGGTCTTTATAGAGGTTTTGCTTGGCGAGGGGCACTTCGGAACCCAATGCTTGTGATCGGAACACGCCTTTATCGTTTACGATGACCTGGGGTTGATAATTATCGCCCTGGCTGGTGCGAGTGAACTGTACAAATGCCGCGTGACCGCCATACTCGGTAAGCCCGGTAATCTGGCCGCTGAATAATTGTGAGTAGGCAGGCAGTAAAGCGCCGCTGTCTCCAACATTGAAGACATCCAATCGGCTCTGGCCAGAACCGGCGAGAGCAGTCGCTACGAAAAGGTAGGTCTCGGACCCGGCAATGTCCATGATGGGACCGTCAAACTGGCGAGCAAGCGTTAAAGAATCGAAATCCCGAATGTCGTCTGTGTCCCGCACAATGAAAAGGCTTCGGCTGGTGGCGAGATAGATCTGTCCGCTGAGAATAACAGCGCCAACCAGTTCGTCGAATTGAGCGCCAACTCTTGCGGTTAAACTGGCGCGACCGCCAGTAATGTGATAACCCTCAACGCTCCACTCTCTCTGATAATCCGCCAGATTCAACATGTGGAAGTCTGTTTCGCCAGGGATTAAGCGCGTGGAGCCAATTTCAGAAAACGGCACGTTTAGGGTGTCGGTTCGGGTTAATTGACGCTGATTATTAACAATGTAGAGTCCCAGCTTATCTTCAAACCGAATGAAAAGACGATCTCCGCTGATGTCGCTGCCAAACACCACGCCGTCGTCTTCCTTATTATTGAAGAAAAAGCCTTGTTCCAAAATAACGCCGCGCTCGCTTAACTTCAGCCACTTCACGCCGTTAAGCGCGTCGAGCACCACCAGATCGCCGTTGTAGTGAATGTCGTAAAATGTGCTGTTGCCGTCTACGGTTAACTTTCGGCCAATGCTCAAACCCGATTCGCTGTAGGGAACCGCAGTCAAGCTGGAGTCGCTGGAATGAACCAGGACCAGGTCTTCGTTGGCGATGATTTTAGTGGGGTTGATGTTTAACCGGGAAGCTTCCTTGAGTTCGTCATCCTCAATAATGTAATGGACCAGCTCAAATTCCACATCTGCAAAAACATGATGCCCATTCACTGCAGCCGACTTCAGGTTGGGAATGGGATAGTAGGCGGTCTGGACGGGAAACTCTACGCCCTCTTGATAGGTAAACGCATAGAGACCCGCTTGTTGAGCGGTAACAAAGAGGCGATTGCCGTCCATGAAAATTTCGGTAACCTCGCCGGGAACGGGCAAAACAAGCAGCGGGTCTCCCTCAGGACGGGCCAGGTCTTTAATAGTAAGACCATGGGCGTTGGCAAGAACAAGCTGGTTGCGATACTGCACCGCGTCCACGTACCGGTCGGATATGGATGGCGTGTCAGTAAACACAGGCGTACACTGAGAAAAAAGCTGGATTCCCCAGGTGATCGTTGCCAAAATTATCAGATTTCTCAAGAAAGGCATACAAAGTCCCCCTAACGAGTAAGCGAATTGTAGCAAATTCCACGCCAGTGTCCAACGCCTAAATCCATTCCGCACATATTTTTCTACGCTCTTTCAACGCGTTCGTTTCAATTGTAAAGGTCAAAAGCGGGACGCAATTCGGTAAAATTGAATCCCCTGAAACCTGAAATCCGTCTCAAACCGCCTCCACCAAAGGCTAACCCTTGCGTTTGTGAATGATTTTTGCATAAACAAGAATTCTTAAAGGCCCCTGACCGGGGTGATGGTTACATTGGTATTGAGTCCGGACCGTACCTTAAGATAGAATGCACCTTGGTGCGAGGTAGCCTTGAATTCAACTCAACTTTCCCACAATTTATGTCTCGGTAGGTGGAGACAGCTTGTTTTTCTTCTGTTTTTTTCGGGAGTGGTCTGCTTTGGTCAGACCAATGAGGAACTGTTTCGGGAATACCAGTTCAATTTCAACCTGCCCGGAGCCCGGGCCAACGGCATGGGCGGCGCCTTTATTGGCGTGGCCGACGACGCTACCGCATCTTTCACGAACCCCGCAGGCCTGGCCTTTCTTAACGAATTCGCCATTACCTATGAATTCGGAGACCGAACCCTGGACAGCAGAGAAGGCCAAATTGAAGGCGCTTTCAATTCTCTGTTTCTACAAGAAGAAGAACATCTTGCCAGGACCGCTTTCCTTTCGGTGAATTTCCGGCTGAAAGGGTGGTACTTTGGCGTCTTTAATTATGAATATCTCAACGAAAGCCAGAGGCGGGAATTCAGCTCCAGGTCGCTTTCCGGTGGCGTGCAACGTGCAGAAAGCAGGGAGATTGATCTCAATCTAGACGGCGTAACCAGTGGCGTTGGCGTGGCCCGTCGCTTTGGTAAATGGAAGGCCGGTCTTACTTTGAACCACCTCACTTTGAAGGGCGACACCCACTACCAACGGAATACGGCCATCATCGACATTCCTCCCACCCAATTTTTTTACAGCTCGCAAATTCAAGACGAAGACAAGGCCTGGGGTTACAGCGTTGGTCTGCTCCATGAAACCAGTGAACGCATCTCCTGGGGCGCGGTGTGGCGGGAGAACCCCAAATTCAAGTTGGACGAGGAAGTGCTGGAAACCTTCAACCAGAATCCCCTCTTCAATGAAACCCTCACCGTACCATTTGTAGTCCCGGACGTTTTCGGCCTCGGCGCCCGGTTCAAAATGCTCCCCCAATTCAGCGTTTTGCTGGATTGGCAGAAAATTTTCTATAGTGAAGTAATAGACGATGGATTTCTGATTGTAGAGTCCTTCGCCACCGAGGAAAAAGAGAACTATCACATCAAGGATATTGATGAGTTTCACATTGGGCTGGAATGGTTTCTAGCCGGAAAACGGAGTGTTTGGGCCTTGAGAACCGGTTACTATCGAAACCCCCTGCATGCGGTCTCCTATACCGGAGACGACGCCGCTATTTCAGACAGGTTTGCGGGTACAGGTTTAACAGACGAGGATCATTTCACCCTTGGGTTTGGATGGGTGTGGCGAAACACTATTGAGGTGGATATTTCGGCCAACCTCTGGGAAGTGGGTCGAGAATACACCGCCTCGTTTATTTGGAGGAAGAAATGAAAATCCTCCTGCTGCTTCTCATGGTTTCTTCACAGCAATTAACCTGGTATGAACTCTATGAACGGGGCGAAAAGAGCTTTAATCGCGCCGAGTACGCCGATTGTATAACGGACATGGAAGCGGCGTTGACCGAGAAGCCAGAACCGGGCATGAATCAGTTCACCCGGGCGGTTCAAAAAATTGACTACAAGCCATA
>JBNKOV010000427.1:0-5202 GCA_050294955.1 Holophagae bacterium | reverse complement strand
ATGAAACTCAAACCTGGCGTATGCAGAGTGGTCCAGGTCCCGCCGACAGGAACCACACAGCGGCGCTTCGGGACCCCTCAACCCATTATTGTCACAGCCACCAGTTCAACTGGGAAAAGGATTCGATTCGCAGAGAGCCTGAAGACCAGAAACAGGCCTACGAAGAACTGAACCTGCCATCAGTAAATCCAGCAACCAACCGTCAATCCCTGGACCCGATAGCAGGGCTCCTGAATCCGTTTTAACCTTAAATCAGGTGGGACACTTTCAAGTTGCCATTTCCACCCCTCGATTGGTTTCAAGTTTGATGGACAAAACGATGAGCATTTAACGCTTCTCAAGGCTGTAAGCGAAACGAACGGCTTGTGTTTCGCCATCTTGGTTAGTAAAAAGCGCATAGGCCTTATTCTCCTGAAAAGTCATACGAATACATGGAGTCCAATGGCCAGGAGCTTCAATGCACATAGCGAATCCACCCATCTCCAACTTACCCAGGAACTCCCCGTTGCTTGAAAAAATGTCGGCCACATTTCTTCCTGACTCTATGTCGGAACTGCGAATAGCAAGAAACCCTTTATCTTCAATTGGGATGATCCCAAGTATCGGGGGATGAAAAGGAAGATTTGCCCGCTCGTATCCCTTCCGAAGAGTAGCTCTCGCAATGGCTTTCTGAGTCTCAGCATTCATGTTCAAATATTGGTGTTCAATCAAGTTGTCAATTTCGTCTTTAGTGTAGGGTTTGGGCCGATAGTCTCCTTTCACCACCCTAAATGGCGTTTTAGAACCTGGTTTCCACATGGAAATCTCATATTGATCCATGGAGCCTGAATAAATCACGCCATCATCACCAACAGCAACCAAACCGCCCCGTTGCTTTTGCCTCAAGCCTTCTGAAATAATCTCAATCCATTGATTCTGATTCCTAATCCGGCTATCTCCTAAGGGAGATACGTCCTCATTGAATTTATTCACCACTGATCGATTGTCCAAATTTAATACGCCGTTGATTACCGACAAACCCTTGGTTTTAGCATCGAAAGTAACAAAGAGACCTGCCATATGCTTCTCATCTGGCGTAATTTGCAATGCATCAGCCCTCAACTCCAATCCCAAGGTAGATATTTCGTCTCGAAAGGTAAAGTCGGGATTAAAACGCTTTATTCTAAGCTCATTCCCAGGAGACGGCGTGTCCATTACATAAAATATTCCAGAGGTGGAACGGCTTACCGCATTTATATATTGCAGTTCACCCGGACCTTCTCCTTTTCTCGCCGCCACTTTCACAAATCGACCCGTAGCGTCGAATAACAAAATCCGCGATTCAGTGTGATCCACAATAAAAATTTGGCCATTTGAACCAGGCAAAATCTGTGTTTGAATGGAGGACCAGATGTAGTAATCATCCTCTTCGACCGCGCCAAATCTCAGCTCTTCCACAAGCTTCATCTGATATTTCCCGTTAGAAATTTTAGCCGTAACGATTTCCTGTCCCAAGAAAGGCATAGCAAACACAAACCACGCCCCGATTCCAAAAACTCTCATAAGCCATTGCTCCAAAACCATTTTTAAAATATTACCCTGCCAGAGATGACATTTCGAAAAATCCATTTTGATTGGATTGCTCCGTAACTGCCCTGCCAATTGGACGAAAAAAGCCAAACTCGGTTAGCCGAGAATTATAGTTTTAGGCTAATTTTTGAAAAGATCGACTCTATCTTGGCTTAAATTTCAGATTTAACCGTCTCGAATGTCACATACAATGGCAGAGCCATTAGATTATTCCAAATATTGGAGAACCTCGTATTTTGGGACAAAGACATGCAAATAAAAGACTTTTAATACCCCAAATTTATTAACGTGCAATAGGCCAACTTTGAATAGGGGTCTCTTCTTTGGCGAAACCCGGAGTTCGGATAATCACCAACCAATATCCCTTAAGCCTGGTGCGTCAAAAAATAGCAATATTATGCAAATGTTTCCCGCCTAAATTCACCTGAGTGTTTACCTTTATAGATGCCAAATCTTTGACAAATGACCACTTGTCGAAAATTGTGGTGGCGACAGCAAAACCACAAACTCAAAAGAATGGTTTTGTGTTTCCTAGCCTCAAAATTCTAATCTAATGGAGAAAGATCAAGACAAGATTCCAACTACCCCTCAAATCTGACAAAGGCAATGAGGCTTCGACCGACGCATTATGCACTCGAAAGAGATCACTTACACGGTTTGTTTTTAGTACAACTTGCCAATTCATTCAACGGCGAGTGAAACCTTAATCACGCCTCATATTGGCTAGAACCTGGTTACGCAGCAGCCCAAGTCTGCCGTATTCCTTGAAGATTTTATATCTCCAGAGAATCCTGTCTCATCGAATAAAAATACTGGACAGGATACCTGATAATTATGTAATAATTACCTTGGTCCGAAAGCAAACATTGATATGGAGATTCTAATGAATAAATCATCCCTAGAAAAACTCAGCGTTAAGTCATTCACCACAGACACTTCAAAAAGAGTCGTGGGCGGTCTTTGGGCTCATACAGAAACAGATTGTGATCTGCCCATAACACATCCCTGGATTTGTGATACTAACGCAGACTGCCTTTAACCAAAGGATAACAATGGGAGAGTCAAGATCTTGCTATATAGAGATCACGAAAAAGAGGTCGAAAAACTTCTCTGGCCTTTTCCATCCCAATTCGGTCTTGTGGAGAAGATCTGAAGCATTAGACCATGACCACTTGTTCAAAAATATCTAAAGATTGGTCGACCCTCCCTCTCACGTGCTAACCAAATGACTCAATGGGCGCTGAGAATGAAAATCGCTCCAAGAGTCCAAGCGAAAAGCCTTCAATACACCCATCTATGGAGAAGAGAAATGAAAAGAAAAATCGCTTTAAAAGAGTTAATTGTTACCAGCTTTGTGACTGGAAAAGAACTAAAAGGCGGCGTCCAGGGAGTGACCAGATTTTCAGGCTGTCAGGGCGCCCATTGTGAAAATCCATCTGACTCTTTCTGTATCTGTGATTAACGTATCCCATCATTCAATCCATTCTGAAACAGGCCCATTCAGCGCCAAGGTAAAAATGAGAAAGTAAAACCCTTTGGAAAAAATCCCTGGCCCTGCCAGGTTTTGCATGGCCCACCATGCGAATCTAAATCAGCAATGTAGCAAGGAGATTTCTATGAAAAAGTGCCGCTTAAATGAACTCAAAGTAACGTCCTTTTCCACATCAGAAGCCAAAAAAGTGAGTGGCGGGGAGTGGATCCATACAGTACATGATTGTGATCTCCCCTACAGTCATCCGGGCGTGTGTGGTTCCTACGCGAACTGCCCCTAGGCCTTTTGAAAAATGAGAAACAGGTTCTCACCAAACAATAAACATGAACCAGTGGTCCGGTATAAAACCCGGATTTCTATAAAACATATCTAGACCGAACGGAGGAACATATGGCAAAGTTAGCCTTGAAAGAACTCAAAGTGGCATCTTTTTCTACAACAGCAGCCAACATGGTAAAAGGTGGCGCCCACACAATAGTTCACACGATAGATGACTGTGAACTCCCTGATACTTGGTATGAGATCTGCAACACCGTCTCGCCCTGCATACCACCAGAAGAGATTTAAACCTAAATTTGCCCAATCCCGAGGGCATGAAGTTAAAGGTCCAGAACAAAGTTCCGGACCTTTTTCTAAAGCTGAATTGAAAAACCGGAGTTCCTAAAATGGCGGTTCGCAAAAAGCTTGCTTTCCTATTTTAGTGTTAGTGATGAATCGCCCGTTTCTCCACATCCAAAGCCGCTTCTTTGACTGCTTCAGATAACGTTGGGTGACCATGGAAGGTTCTGGCCAGGTCTTCTGCGCTGCCCATGAACTCCATAACTGCGACCGCTTCCTGTACCAGTTCTGAAGCACTGGGACCGACAATATGCACACCTAATAGGCGATCCGTCTCTGCATGGGCAATGACCTTGACAGTGCCGTCGTTTTCTCCCGTGCAACGAGCCCTTGAATTGGCTTTGAAGCTGAATTTACCGATTTTTAGCGGCAAGCCTTCCAATTCCTCTTCGGTTTTGCCTACGGCCCCCACTTCCGGCCATGTATAGACCACGTTGGGAACGGTTTCATAATTTACATGCCCCGCCTTGCCAGCCAAAATCTCCACCAAAGCAATGCCTTCTTCCTCTGCCTTATGGGCCAACATGGGTCCGGCAATGATGTCGCCAATTGCGTAAATGCCTTTCACGTTGGTTTGGAAATGATCATCAACGTCAATACGCCCCGCTTTGTCTCTTTGAATTCCCAGGTCTTCCAAGCCCAAACCATCCGCATAGGGTCTGCGTCCCACGCTCACCAGCACCTTATCCGCTTCGAAAGACAGCTCTTTGTCCTTTTTATCGACTGCCGTCAAAACGATCTTATCGCCTTTTCTGCTAGCGCCTGTTACCTTGGTGGAAAGATGGAATTTCATTCCCTGGCGGCCAAGGATTCGCTTCATTTCCTTACTAACTGTCGAGTCCATTGGGGGCAAGATGCGATCCATGAACTCAACAACCGTGACCTTAGCGCCTAATCTCAACCAGACAGAACCCAGTTCCAGCCCAATGACACCGCCGCCTACCACAACCAGATGCTCGGGAACCGACTCCAGGGAAAGCGCTTCGGTGGAGCTGATAATATCCTTTTTGTCGAATTTCAAAAAAGGCAACTCAACAGGCTTACTTCCAGTGGCGATAACAATGTGCTTTCCAGAAATAACCTGCTTATCATCTCCGGAGATTTCAACTTTTCCATCGCCGAGAAGACGAGCTTTCCCGTGAAGTTCAACAACCTTATTTTTTTTCAACAAACCCGAAACACCCTTGGTAAGATTTTCCACCACCGAGTCCTTTCGAGCCAACATTTTTTCCAGGTCCAATTTCACATCATCAACAACCACGCCATGATCGGCAAGCTTGCTTGTCGCCTGGTGATACAGCTCTGATGAATGCAATAAAGCCTTGGATGGAATACAACCCACATTCAGGCAAGTGCCGCCCAGGGTGGCGTACTTTTCGATACATGCCGTTTTAAAACCTAATTGAGCAGCCCGAATTGCAGCAACGTAACCACCCGGGCCAGCTCCTATAACTATTACATCAAAGTCCATGGATCAAATCTCCAACATTATTCGAGCGGGATCCTCGATACATTCTTTTACT
>JBNKOV010000426.1:0-5215 GCA_050294955.1 Holophagae bacterium | reverse complement strand
GTAGCGGTTCAGCGCTCGATACGATTCCATTTGCAGGGTGTAGGCCACCCGGCGCGTGGTCTCGGGAGCATCCAGCGTCAATATTTTGGCGGTCGTCTTCAGGGTGTCGTCGAAGCGGCGCAGCGCAAAGCTCAACGCCGCCATATCTATGAGAATCCGCTGGTTGCCCGGGTACTTTCTCAGCAATTGCCGATAATGGGGCAGGGCCTGTTTGAATTTGCCATCGACAAAAAGCGATTTCGCAAAATCCAAGGTTTGGGTGCTCTCCACGTCCAGGTCGGTGGGCTCTTCCACTTTTGGCGGCACAACCGCGTCTGACGCTTCCTGATACTCCAAGTTATTGGGATTCAGCTCCAGGGCTTGGGAGAAGCAGATTCGCGCCTTCCTGGTCCAACCACGGGTGAGATAGGCCATTCCCAAGGCGAAGATGGCGTCCTCGTGTTCCGGATCCATTTCAACGGCCTGTTTCAGGAAGGAAATGGCGTCCTTCATGCGGCCTTCTTCTCGCGCGCCCAGACCCAACATATAGTAGCTCTGCGCTTGTGGCTCAATCTCGTTGACCCGTTCCAGCAGGGGCCGCGCGTCTGCATGGCGTCCGCTAACGGAAAGAATGGAGCCCAGACTGAGGAGCGCCACCAGATTGAAGGGGTTCAGCTCAAGGCAGTGAACCAGCAGTTCCTCGGCCTTTTTGCCGTCTTCTTCACCGTAGCACAAGAGGGCCAGGACCAGAAGGGAGTCGGCATGGTCTGGATTGGCTTCCAGGGCCATGTCCAGATAGATGCGCGCTTCCTGATTCAAACCCTGACGTTGGTAAAACTCGGCGAGGTAATAGGCCAACTCGTAATTGCGAGTGTCAAGACGCAGGGCCTTTGCCAGGGCGCCCGCGCTCTCCTGGAAGCGATCCGAGAAGATCAGGAAATCCGCCTCGTCAACCAACGCCTGAAAAGAAGAACGCTTCTTGTGGTCGCCCCGATAAAGGGCCAGAAATCGACCCTTCATTTGAGAGAACCGGTCCCTGTGAGCGGCCACCTCCATCTGCTCCGCCATGGTGGTTTCCCAGCGTTGATAAAGAATATCTTCTCGCAGGAGATTGGTCTCTTTAAGGGTTTCCACAAGGGAAGCCAGGCCTGATCTGCTCACAAAAGCGTTGCGATCAATGGTTTCCATAGATTCAGCAAGTCGAGAGAGATGGTCCAGCACATTGTTGACCGTTTCTTCCAGGTTGGAGATGCGCTCCAGGAAATGGTCGTCCATGGAGAGACGGGGCGCATCGGGTTCTTCCCAATGGCGGTTACCGCCCAGAATGAGAAGACGAGAACCGCATTTGCGACAAACCTCTGCGTTATCCGGGTTTTGAGTGAGACAAGACTGACAATAAATCAAGAGGCATGTTCCGTTCCGGACGGTTCGACCCAGCGCCCGTCCGCTTTAATAAGATTGATAAGTTCTTCGATACCATTATCTTCATGGATATTGGGCAGCACTTCCTCGGAGCCTCTGTAGATAGAAACCCGGTTCAGGCCCTTGCCCACGTAACCGTAATCGGCTCCTGCCATTTCACCAGGCCCGTTGACAATGCAGCCCATGATGGCGATGTCCAGGCCCGCCAGATGCTCCGTCGCCTTGCGAACCCTGGGCACCACTTCGGTGAGGCTGAACTTGGTGCGTCCACAAGAGGGACAGGCGATAAACTCCACCTTGGTTTTTCGCAGACCCAGCGCCTGGAGGATGTCGTAGCAAACGGGAATCTCTTCCAGAGGGTCTTCGGCCAGGGACACCCGAATGGTGTCGCCGATGCCGCCTGCCAATAGGGTTCCAATGCCCACCGTAGACTTGATCCGCGCGTACTGGCCATCGCCCGCTTCGGTCACGCCGAGATGCAGGGGATAGGCGTTGATGCGAGAGGCGAACCGATCTGAAATCATCTGGTTGGCTTCGATCATAACCGGCGCTCGCGAGGCCTTGAGTGAAATAATGAGATCGTAAAAACCTTCGGACTCGCAGATATCCACAAATTCCAAAGCGCTCTCCACCATGCCCTGGGCCGTGTCGCCGTGGATGAACAGCATGCGTTCCGAAAGGGAACCGTGGTTCACGCCAATTCTTATAGACGTGCCGTTCTCGCGACAGGCCTTGATCACATGAACCATCTGCTGGTGGATCTTCTCTCGTTCCTCGTCGATCTCGGCTTGGGTGTATTCCTGATCCGCGTTGCGGCGCTTAAAAACGAAGAGACCGGGGTTGATGCGAATTTTGTCTACAAAACGAGAGACCTGTTGAGCAATTTTATGACCGTTGTGGTGGATGTCAGCCACCAGAGGGATATGACCGTAACCCTGATCTTTCAGGAGCTTGCGAATCTCAGCAAGATGATGGACGTCTTTCAGGTTGGGAGTGGTGACCCTCACAATTTCGCAGCCCGCACGGTAGAGATTCAAGATGGAGGCCGCACAGCCCTGTACATCGCTGGTGTCTTCGACTATCATCGATTGAACCCGAACCGGTTGGTTCCCGCCAACGGCGGTGTCTCCCACCGGTACTTCTCGCGTTAATCTTCTCACGATCCCCGTCATGACGACCTCCGGTCTCTTATCCAACCCCGCTTCCAGGCAACGGCTTCACGCCCGGCGGCGAAAACCTATTACTATAGAATAGATTTCCCTTTTTTTTAAGCCCCAAATGCCCCTATTTTCGTACAATATGCCAACTCCTGAAGGATCAAGCCCATGACAGAACCGGTTTTTGAAACAAGCAGCACCCCCTCCGAGCCCCTGAGCCGTCATATCGCAGCAGGTCTTGCTCTGGCCCTTTTGGTGATTGTGGTGATGGTGATGCAAGCGTTGCCCCGGCCCGAACAACCGGAAGACACGCAGCAAACCTCGCCTCAACTGCTGTTAACTGGACGGTATCTTGTGGGTTGTCAGGCTGTTATTAGAGATTCGGTGGGTGCGAATCCGCAGATGCTGAACCAGAGTTTTGAAATCCAGTTGCATGTGGCCTCGGACCACAATGGCCGACTTTGCGAGGCCATTCTACTCTGTGAGTTGGTGGGCCAGTCCCAAGGTCTGGCGCATCTTGACAAACTCATAGCCGAAACGGGTGATGAGGCGCTGCGTGACGACGCCTATATTTTTAGAAAAATCTATGTCACTGGCGCTCTTGCGTTGCGAGAATCGGAAAAAGAACGGATCCTGGCCAGACACGGCTGGTTCGCAGAGTTGGCGCTCTCATTCGGCAAAGACGACTCAAGCCCGGAGCGCATGGCCGTATTGGGACCAGCCAGAAAAACAGCCTTCGTCTTTTTAGGCGCTTTCTTTGTCTTTGGCGTCATGGCGCTTATCGGGCTCGTGCTCTTTGTATTCGCCATCCTTGGCTACAAGAGAGGCAAGCTCAAAGCCGCCTACGCTTCGTCACACCCAAGCCTGTCCCTGTCGCGGCTGCCCTATTTGGAAACCATGGCCCTGTTCATGTTGGTCTTCCCCGTGGGTTCTATAATCGCCGGGTTCCTGCCGCGTCTGTTCGTGTGGCTTCCCTTTGGATTCGCCATGGCCATTTTGTACTGGATCCGGTTCCGAGGCGTGTCCCGTTCTGACATGTTCAGGGATATTGGTTGGACTCGCGGCGCCGGCATCTTTCGAGAGATGTTCTCCGGGCTCATGGGTTACCTGGCGGGCCTGCCCATATTGGGCGTGGGATTTATGGTAACCCTCGTCCTCGTCAAGCTGACCGGGGCTCAGCCATCCCATCCCATCATGAACCAGTTTCAGGATGCAGGTCTGGTCCAGATTTTGGGATTAATGTTCCTGGCCTGCGTTGCGGCGCCCGTGGTAGAAGAAACCCTGTTTCGCGGCGTGTTCTACCATTATCTCAGAGGCTTCGGATCGACGCTGGCCGCCGCGTTGACAACCGGACTGGTCTTTGCAGCCATCCATCCCCAGGGTTTGGCCACCATCCCCGTGCTTGGCGCCATTGGGGTCGTGTTCGCCTTGATCCGGGAATGGCGCGATTCCCTGATCGCATCCATGACCGCCCATGCCTGCAATAACTTCCTCGTACTGTGCCTGGTCACCCTGGTGCTCTAAATCGAGTGAGAGATGGCGGGGCGACGGATGACAAAAGACCGCCCAACGATCCAGGCGGGAGGCAATTATAGGCTCATGGCAAGGGGTTTAAACCGGTTATGCCCAAAAATCTCTGAAGAAAAGCGGTGGACCTGTTATATAATAACTCGGTTATGACATGGAGGGTTTGCGCACCATGATTCGCTATTTTCTTTATTTGCTTTTAATTACACTCACAGTTGGCTGTGTGGACACCCAGGGCGATAAAGCCGGGGAACTCTACGATATGGTAGACAAATACGGCAGAGAACGCAGATACGACGATGCCATTGAAATTCTCCAACGAATTCGCATCGACTATGAGAACACGGAATACGCTACGCTTGCAGAGCAGGAAATTAGCAAATACCAGGGTCTTAAAGAAATGCTGGTAGACAACAAGGTGCGATCGCTGGAAGGCAACTTTCAGAGCATTGGCGTGGCGTTGGAAAATTATCGCGCCCGGTACCAGGCCTTCCCGGTCACCAGAAAAGGGGTGGAGAAACTTTCCGAGGTTATGGTGCCTAAATGGGAAGATCCCTGGGGCAATATCATCCACTACAAGCCGCTTTATTCTTCACCAGACATTCCCAGACACATGCCGGACGGTTACGTTTTGGGCTGTTTCGGCAAAGACGGCCTGCCCGGGGGCGAGGGTTTGGATAAAGATTACTTTTTTCAAAACAACGCCATGGTGGAGCGCATCAGCATGAATTAACGGCTCCGGGTTGGAGTCGCCCCCAAACTTAAAGCGAGGCTGGTTTTGGACGCAAAAATGAAACCGGTGGTTGAGAAGCTTGAGGCCATTACCTTTAACTTCAATCACCTTGTAGAGAAAATGGCGGATCCCTCCATTGCGGCGGATGCGGACGCTTATGGCAAATTGGCCAAGCAGCACTCGGAGCTGGACACCATTGTAAGCGCCTATCAGGCCTTTAAAGCCGATCTGGACGAGTTGGAAGAGTACGAAACCATTCTCTCCGCCAAAGGGGAAGACCCCGAATTGGTGGCGATGGCTCGCGACAGTGTTGGCGAGTTAAAGGAAAAGGTGGAAGAGGGTTTTAGCAGCATGCAGCGCTTGCTGTTGCCCAAAGATCCCCTTGACGGCAAGAACA
>JBNKOV010000425.1:0-5220 GCA_050294955.1 Holophagae bacterium | reverse complement strand
CTGAAGACCTGGCGCCCATGGGCAAGGTTCGTTATTTACTGGGCGACTGGAATGGCTCTTCGTTTACGCCAACTGAAGGTTCCTATTTCGAGATAAGCGGCTCTCAGAATCTTGCGGCCATGGCACTTCGCGGCACGCAAGACGGCTTGCTTTGGAGTAATCATCTCGATGCAGTGAACGCCAAAGCCCCCGATGTCTCGCCCATTTTCCTCGCGCAGCCCCAAGCCAATGGAGACCCGGCCTTGATCAGTTTCACCTACCAACACGCGGAGAGACTGGTGGTGACATGGGATCGCGAGGGCGGCCTGGATTGCGGCAACCCACTTGATCTTTGCGGGATGAATGTTCCAGATCTCGACTATGGCGACGAAGGGCTTTCGGTAAATATTCGCTTCGAACCGCCCCAGCCGGGAACCTATAACATTGTCCTCACCTTTAGCGGTCCGGGCGGTGAACGAGAATTCCCGTTGGAATTTGTAGCGCCCGACTAAGCTACTCGTTGGACGGCGTTTTCTTGCGCACGGGGAAGGGCAGAACCTCCGCGAGAGGTTGGTCGGCTTTTGGAGCCGTACTCCTTGGCAAGCCCTTCCTCGCGTAGAGAAGACGCTCCTTGAAGGTTTTCAAAGGCAGAATCGACTTTTCCGCTTCGCGATTAATGAACTCTACTGCTTCCAGCAGGTATCCCTTGTCGGCTTCACAAACCACCACCAGATCCCTGGCCCCTCGTATCTTTCTGTTCATGACCTCTGGAGTAATGTAAAACCAGGCGCCCTCGGGTTTGAAATTTCCAGCCCGGGCCAATGATCGGTACATTTCCGATGTAAGCTCCAGAAAATCATCGCTTTTTAATGGTACGCCCAAATCATAAACTGTAGACAAAGCCTCGCTAAACCGAACGGCATCCAACATGGCACCCCCTTCACAACACCATTGTACCAGACATGGGTCTTTCATGCTATTTGCCAATTTAAACCTGTATCTATGCTCCTCTAAATAAGGGCCAAATCCTTGAACGACGATCCAATTCAAGGTTGGAGATAGTTTTTGTAGGCGTTGGAATAAGCTGAAAATTGTTTTTCAATACTGTCCCGATCCAGGCCGTATTGTTCCAGGCTGTATTTGTGAACGCCGTGTTTATGTTGCCTATTTTCTTCAATCCAGGCTTGCATTCGGTTCCTGAAGGCGTCTGAAACCGGGAGGTTAAAATGGGCGTAAATGCTTTCCACCATTGAGATGGGATCTTTTATCAGCTTTTGATATCCCACATCAAAGAAATGAGATGGCGATGCCTCCCGCACCTTCATGGCTCTCTCAACAGCCTGGGCCATGCGCTCCTGGGTCTCGGCCCCAACTTGATGAGGCCTTCCCTCTCCCGTACACAATTCACGATAAATGAAGCAGAGACTGGACGCAGAACCCAAGGCCTGCAGCGGATCTCTATGGTTCCATAGGATGATGGCGTCCGGAAAGACTTCCAACAGGGCGTCAAGGAAGAACAGGTGGACCGGGGCTTTTAAGGTCCAACGCCTTTCGGGAAATTTCCAATTCAACATTTGCAGCAAGGTCTTATAAAACCTGTAACTCGTGGTCATATCCCGCGCCATGAGCCATTTAAAATAGGATGGCATGTGATAGAAAATTGCGGGAGGCAAACTGGCGAATTCAGGGTCGAACAACCCGTTGCACTCCTCGGCTGCCTGTGAATCGGAAGAATGCATCGCCGCCAGGGGCGGGGCCAGCTTCAACAATCTTTGACGGGCGTTGCCTGCAATTGCAATACGCTTGTCGGTATGGTAGGTTTCGGGATCCGGCGGCGGCAGCGGCATGCTTTGCTCCCAATTGAGCAGTGGGCGATTATTGGGGTCCATGGCAAGAAGGCGGTGCAAAAACGTGGTGCCCGTTCGCAACATGCCTGTAACGAAAATGGGCCGTGTGACGGGCTCTTTTAAAATCTCAGGATGTTTTTTCAAGCAACCAACCATGCGAAGCCGGGTTTTCAGCGATTGAATGCAGCGAAGTCGAAAGTTAGAAAGACAGAAAGGCGACGCCTCGGCTTCCTCATTGAAGGACTGAATTTGAGCCTGTAAACCATCTTGAAAGTCTGGGTGTCCCCAGTCGCAACTCGCTTCTTTGTGAAGCGCGCTATTTAATATGTCGTCTTTAGAAAGGCTTTCCTTTTGCTGCGCAAGCTTAAAAGCTCGGCTATACTCTTTAAGCTCAGCCGGAAGCGAAAAGGGCTTCTGCTCCAGGGATGGCGATGCACCCATAGATCCCCCGAATTTGTATAGATTTGGCCAACAAAAACCAAACAAACGTCTGGCATCATTATAACCAATTACGATACATTTTCAAATAGGGAGCGAACTTTCGATCCAACCATTGAGCGTCCAGCCCAAAATCTTCGAGGACGTATTGATGGACCCCATGCTTGTGTCGCTTATTTTCGGCCAACCAATCATTCATGGCATTTTCAAACTCGGAAGACCATTCATAGCCGAAGTAATCGTAGATATCGCGCACAAGTGCAATGGGTTCAGTCACGAGACGCTTGAAAGACACATCGAAAAACCGTTTGGGATCCGCCGTTTGCCGAACTTCCATGGCGCGCATCACCGATCTCTCCAAGCCATCCGCAACTTCCTTGCCAATGGATTGGGCGTCTTTTCCGGTGGTCATTTTGCGAAAGATGGAGACCAGACTGCTGGCGGAGGCCAGAGTTTTTTGCGGATTGCGGTGATTCCAAAGGATGGATGCGTCGGGGAATACGTTGAGCAGCGCATCCAAGAAATATAGATGGGACGGGCACTTCAGGCACCAGCGGCTAGGGGGCATCTTCCAATTCAGCATTTGCAATTCGCCCTTGTAGAAGGCATAGGTTTCGGTCATGTCCCAAGTCATCAACCAGTCTACAAAAGAAGGCATGCGATGCAGGCCCACAATGGCCATGTTGGTGAAAGTTGACTCGAAAAGACCATTGCATTCTTCGGGCTGGGTTGCTTCCATGGGGTGGATGGTTCCCAACTGAGGCGCTATTTTTAGGAGATTATCTAGAGCGCGTTTTGCCCAGCCAATTCTCTCATCGGTTGTATAACTTTCCGGTTCTGGCGGGGGCGCCGGGGTTTGCTGCTCCCAATGCAAAAGGGGTCTGTTTTTGGGATCCTGACTGAGAAGCCGATGCAAAAGCGTGGTTCCGGTTCGGGGCATGCCCACCACAAAAATGGGGCGAACCAGGGGCTGTTGCAGGATTTCGGGATGTCGTTTCCACAAATCCACGATCTGCATTCTCTGTACAATCTTGTAAGCGCAATTGCGCTTGTAGCCCCGGTGGGAGAAGGGGGACGGATCGGCATCTTGATTAAAGCTACGAATCTGGGCTTCCAATACCTTCAAGAACCCGGGGTCGCCCCAATCGGTGAGTTCTGTTCGACGTCGGACCTCAGCCAGAATATCATCCAGGGTGATGGGTTCAATGGGTCGAGAAATACGGTCCGCTTCACTGGAAAGGCGCACCTTTTCCGGCAGCTCAAAGGACTTGCTGGTTGTCTTATTCTCTGTCATTACACTCCCCTAAAATGACTGCCCACGGACAAATCACCCATTCATTTGCTCGGAATAATGCCCGAAATTTCGTCAACCGGCTTATCGTACTCAATTTGGCCGTAATCCAGTTTGATAATTCGATCCGCCACGTGGTAATAGTGGTCGTCATGGCTGATGGCGATGATGGTCTTGCCTCGCGCTTTCAGTTCGGGAAGCAGGGACTTATAAAAAGTTTCCTTAAAGTCGGGATCCTGATCCGCCGCCCATTCATCGAAAAGGTAAATGGAGCGATCTTCCAGATATGCAGTCAAAAGAGCAAGCCTCTTACGCTGACCCTGGGACAACCGGAGCGTGGACAGTCGGCCCTCTTCGTCGATGGTCACCTTCTTTTCCAAATTCAGCTTTTCAAGATAGTTATTGGCGTTGTCTGTAACTTGCGCCTTTTCAATGCCTATCATCGCGTCGAACAGGAAGAAATCCGAAAACACTGCCGAAAAGTACTGACGATACAGATCTTGAGTCTCGTCGTTGAGGGGATTCCCATTGAATTTCACATGCCCGGATTCTGGCTTATACAGGCCCAGGATCAGTTTGGCCAGAGTGGTTTTTCCACTGCCGTTGCCCCCCACAATGAACACCAGCTCTCCTGGCTGGAACTTAAGATTAATCGGCCCCATGGCAAAGGAGCGGTCTTCCTTTTCATTGTGATAGGAATGAGCCAGGTCGCAAAGCTCGATAGACTCCCAATTGGGATCCAGATCGCCTTCTGGCGCAGTCACTTCGGCCGCTTTCTCCAGAGAGAGCCCCAACGACTCAATTTTTTCCAGAGCCACTTTCGCGGGCAGAAAGGAAGACAGGCTATTGGCGAGACGGTCGATAGGTCCCCAGACAAAAAGCATGATAAGAGAGGAGGATACAATAATCTCCACATCCAGCTCATAATCCGTAAGCGGTATGGCGAAGACCAGCGCGCCCAGGTAGAAGAAAAAAATCAATTGAAGAAAGCTGGTGAGACCGGCGAAATGAAAATAGGCCTTCATGTTGTTGTTCTTGATATCGTCGGCGGTTGAAGGCAGCAGATTTTCCAGAAAAAAGCTCCTGCGATTGCGATGGAGCTTAAATTCCTTGGAGCCCTCCGTTAAGGCCTTAAAATGTTTGAAGAGCCTATCCTGCACCTTGCGGGCCTTGCCAAAATAAAAGGATATGCGGGAGGACCGCAACTTGAAAAGCACCACAAAGGCAGCCACGAACACTAGTGTTCCCAGGCCGATATACAAATTCAGCCAGGTGAGGTAAACCAGACAACAAATAATAATGGTCAGGTTCATGCAAAGGGCGGGAATATTGGTGAAAGCCGTGCTGATGGCCCGAATATCCGACGTTAGCGTAGCCATGAGATAACTGGGTCCGTATTTCTCCAACACGGGCAAAGGCGCCGAGAGAATATTCTTACTCATGCGAATGCGCATATGGTAGATGGTTCGCTGGGTGAGATAGGAAAGCAATAATTGCGACACAATACGAACCACTGGTATCGCCGCGCAGAAACCCACAAAAGTCCAGAGCCGCTTCATGGTGGGGTTGGCAATATCGCGAATGCCTTCAGCGATATAGGCCAGCAACGTGGTGTTCAGAACACCGGAAACAACCGAGGCGATGAGAGCCAGCAGCACAATGCCT
>JBNKOV010000424.1:0-5233 GCA_050294955.1 Holophagae bacterium | reverse complement strand
GATCGATTTAAAGATCAGCAATGTCAAGCTATGGGAAAGAGCAGCACGCATTGTTGGCGAACTGGGAGTCGTAAGCGAGGATTTGGCAAAGGAGAATTTATTGCAGGCCATGGGTTTAGATAAAGATGACCCCCACTTGGATTTGAGCCAGGTCATTTCCACAGCAGTGAAACGCCAGAAACTGGTGTCCACGGCCATACTTATGGCTAGGAAAGGCATCTCGGCAACACACGCCAAAACCCTGCTTGAGGCGACTCCAAAGCTCTCGGATTGTTTGTCTTCTTGAATAAAACCCACCCAATGATTTTGTGAGAAACCGCGACCGCGCCTTTTGATAAACAAACTTTTCGGGTCTCTTCTTCTCCGTCATCAATGCCGATTTTTCAGTGACTACAAGTGAGTTGGCTTTTGAACATCAACGTTTTAAGTAAGTTAGCCGTATTCTATCTCTATATTATACAAACAGTGGTTCAAAATGTTAAGATTTGAGGCAGCGGTTTCGGGTCCGCCTGCTTCATTCCATTAGTTATTAGACCTCCGAAATCGGAGGATTCTGGGTGGACCTTAACCTCCCATGGTCCCTTACTGGGGCTTCATTTGGGGATTTATAGATCTGGCTGGTAAAGGTTGTTATTTTGGCTAAAGGAAAAAATTATAAAGCGGTAGGACCGCGCCTGAAAAAAATATTGCTGGTAGTCTTCGTTCTGTTCGCCTTATTGTCGGCGAATTCCATATACCTGGTTTTCGTGACTTTGGCAGGAACGTCCTATCAAAATTGGTTTTATTTGAATATGTTCATGCTGCACCTCATTTTGGGGTTGGCCATCGTGATTCCCGTGATTGCTTTTGGCATTGGGCACATTCGAAATACCAAAAACAGAAAAAACCGTCGCGCTGTACGGGTGGGGTACGCCCTATTTGTGGTGGCTCTTGTTTTGCTGGCTTCCGGCATTGTGTTGACCCGGGCCGACCTTTTCGGTTTTCGCTTTGAGGTAAATCAGCCCCAACTGCGCAGCACCGCCTATTGGCTTCATGTGCTATGTCCTATTGGGGCGATCTGGTTGTTTGTCATCCATCGCCTCACCGGACCGCGCATTAAGTGGAAGGTTGGTCTGTCCATGGCTGGAGTGGCGGTTGGTTTTGCCGCCATTATGCTGTACTGGCAGAATCAGGATCCTCGCGCTTGGAACCAAACAGGGCCTGAATCTGGCGTACAGTATTTCTTCCCAGCACTTTCCCGCACATCCAACGGTCAGTTCATTCCGGCTGAAACCTTGCGGAACGACAAATACTGCCAGGATTGTCATGAAACAGCCCATGAGACTTGGGCGAATAGCGCCCATAAATTCAGCTCTTTCAACAATCCGGTCTACGAATTCAGCGTCAAATCGACCCGAAAGAAGATGTTGGAGCGAGATGGTCATGTGCGTGGGGCTCGATTTTGCGCGGGTTGTCACGATCCGGTTCCGTTCTTCAGCGGCGCATTCGACGATCCCAAATTCGATGATCCCGATTACGAATTAAGCAAGGATCCCCTGGCTCAAGCGGGCATTACCTGCACGTCCTGTCACGCCATTTCCCACATCAACAGTCCTAAGGGAAATGGAGACTACACCATTGACGAGCCGGTTCACTACCCGTTTGCCTTTAGCGAGAAGCCCTTTTTGAAATGGGTCAATCACCAGCTTATCAAGGCCAAACCCGAATTCCACAAAAGCACCTTCCTAAAACCTCTGCACAAAAGTACGGAGTTTTGTGGTTCATGTCACAAGGTGCATCTCCCCAAGGAGTTAAACGACTATAAATGGTTGCGTGGTCAAAACCATTTTGACGCCTTCTGGTTAAGCGGCGTTTCGGGCTATGGCATTACAAGTTTCTACTACCCGCCGAAAGCTCAGGAAAACTGCAACGGTTGCCACATGCCTCTGGTTGGCGTAAGCGACGGTCCCAATTTCGGCGCGCGCAATCGCGATGATTCGGGTGAGCTGAAGACCTTCGACCATATGTTCCCCAGCGCCAACACGGCTATGCCGGCCCTGCTCCCTGACCAGTTTAAGGATCCCGGAGCCGTGATCAAGGCTCACGAGGACTTTAATGAAGGCGTTATGCGTGTGGACATCTTCGGAGTTAAAAAGGGCGGCAGCATCGACGATGTGCTTACAGCGCCCTTGGATGACAAGGCTCCGGCTTTGGAAGCCGGTGAAACCTATCTACTTGAAATTGTGATACGCACAATGAAAATGGGCCATCTTTTCACTCAGGGAACTGTGGACTCCAATGAAATCTGGCTTGACGTTACGGTGATGGCTGGCGACAAAGTGATTGGACGAAGTGGAGAGATGGATGCTCGGGGTGATGTGGATCCCTGGTCCCATTTTGTGAACGCATTTGTTATCGATCGGGACGGCAACAAGATAGACCGTCGAAACGCCGAAGACATTTTCGTCGCCCTATACAATAACCAGATACCGCCTGGCGCGGCGGATGTCGTGCATTACAAGTTAAAAACGCCAAAAGACGTGAGCGGTCCCATTACGGTTAAGGCTGTGTTGAAATATCGCAAGTTTGGCGGTCCCATCATGCGCCATGTGACAGGGGATCCCAACTACATCAACGAGCTGCCAATCATGGAGTTGGCTGAGGATGAGGTTGTTTTTTCCGGTGAGAAATCTCAAGATCCAGAAGAACCCTCCTTCGCGACCTGGATGCGTTGGAACGACTATGGCATTGGTTTGCTGCGCAAGGGCGGCTTGGGTCAGCTCCGTCAGGCGGAGGACGCGTTTAAGCGAGTGGAGGCGTTCGGCAAACCCGATGGTCCCATGAACCTGGCTCGTGTTTATCTTCGGGAAGGTCTGGTGCAAACCGAGGCTCCAAGGGCTTTGGCCCGCGCTAATGACTTGGGGGGCTATCAATGGTCGCTCTTGTGGTTTGGGGCTTTGGTTGCTAAAGAAAATGGTGACTATCCCAAAGCTATCGAGAACCTTACAGAGATTATTCGTGGCGGGTTCACCCAAGCGGCTGGACGAAATTTCGATTTCTCAAAAGATTACCGTCTACTCAACGAACTGGCTGCTGCTCTCTATCAGCGCGGACTGGGGGAAGTGGATTCTCAACGATTGGAAACCATGACCCTGGCCCGGGATTATTACAATCAAGCCCTGGTTTACGATCCCGAGAATTTAGCGGCCCATTGGGGGCTGCGTTTGGTTTATCAGGACTTGGGCGAGTCGGATAAGGCAGAGGAGCACGAGCGATTACATGGTGTCTATAAACCCGACGATAATGCCCGTGACACTGCTTTCGCGAATGCAAGGCAAAAATACCCCGCTGCGAACAAAGCGGCTGAAGCCGTCGTGATCTACGACTTGCAAGATAAGGAATAGGAGAGCGTTGTCCATGAGCGAATTAGAAACGGAAGAATTCGAAGAGGAACTTAAAGACGATACGGTGATTGCCGTGGCCCTAAAGCGTTCCGGGCTGATCCTCGTCTTTATTCTCGTTCTGTTGGGCGGCTATATGTTTTTCAACAGAGAGAAAAAACAGGAGGAGGTGCTCATTGAGCGGGACTCCATCGCGGCGCCTGATGAGCTGAAGCAGAAAGTGGCGGAAAGGCCTGTCGTGTCTTTTACCAATATTGGAAAAGACCTGGGTTTTCAGCACTTCAGTGGCGCCACTGGCGAGAAACTTCTGCCTGAGACCATGGGCGGCGGCGTTGCTGTTTTTGATTATGACAATGATGGGGATGAGGATTTGTTTTTTACCAACGCCAAATCATGGCCCCATCAAGAGTCCAGTGAGAAACAAACCCAACGCCTCTTTCAAAATGACGGCTCGGGAAACTTCCAGGATGTCACTGTGCAAGCAGGTCTTAACTTGGAGTTATACGCCATGGGCGTGGCTGTTGGGGATGTGGATAACGACGGAGACAAAGATCTCTATCTGACGACGGTTGGAAAAAATGTTCTTATGAAAAATGAAGGAGGCGTTTTTTCAAACGCGTCAAAGGATTCTGGCCTGGAAGGCCGCGCGCAGGACTGGAGCACCAGCGCCGGCTTCTTCGATTATGACAACGACGGAGATTTGGATCTATTTGTTTGCAACTACGTGGTTTGGAGCCGTGAAATTGATCTTAAGCTTGGATTCACCCTCAACGGGAAGGACCGGGCGTATGGACCGCCCAAACAATACAGCGGCGCCCATTCCCGGCTTTACCGCAACGATGGAGACACCTTCACCGATGTGAGCGCAGCCTCGGGCATTGAAGTGGAAAATCCCGCTACCGGGAAGGCCATGGGAAAGGCTTTGGCCGTTACATTTACGGATCTCGACCATGACGGTTTCCTAGATATTCTGGTTGCCAACGACACAGTGCAAAACTTTGTCTTTCACAACAAAGGAGACGGAACCTTCTCTGAAGAAGGCGCTTCTACTGGCATCGCCTTCGACAGCATGGGTCTTGCTACAGGGGCTATGGGCATGGATGCGGGCTATTATGCAAACGATGACCGAATTGCGGTTTCCATTGCCAACTTCGCAAATGAGAGCACCTCTCTTTTTGTGCAACAACCCAAGAACCCCATGCAGTTTGCCGATCTCTCAAATAGCCAGGGGATTGGTTCTCCCAGTAGGTTGAAGCTGAGTTTTGGTCTGTTTTTCTTCGATTACGATTTAGATGGGCGTCTCGATCTGCTTCAGTCCAATGGTCACCTGGAGGAAGAGATCAACACGGTGCAGTCCAGCCAGTTCTATCGCCAGGCCGCTCAATTGTTCTGGAATACCGGCGGCAATGGACAATCCCAATACGTCGCTGTTCCCGAGAATGAGGTGGGCGATCTGTCGCAGCCTATGGTTGGCAGAGGATCTTCCTTTGGCGATTTCGATGGGGACGGCGACTTGGATGTGGTTCTCGCGCAAACAGGCGGCGCACCTCTGCTTTTACGCAATGACCAGGATTTGGGCCATCATTGGCTTGGAATCTCTTTGGTGGGCACTAAGGGCAATAAAGACGCCATTGGCGCGTTGGTTTCCGTGACCAGTGGGGACACGGTGCAGCGGAGACGGGTTATGCCCACCAGAAGTTACCTTTCGCAAACTTCCACTTTGCTCACCTTTGGATTGGGAACCAATGACACGGTGGATCAACTCACCGTGAGTTGGCCCGGTGGAATGGAGGAAACATTCCAGGTAGACGCCGTGGATCGGATTCTTACCCTCACTGAGTCCAATGGCGGTT